>JAQVEQ010000095.1 GCA_028697875.1 Novosphingobium sp.
GGACGATCTCGTCTGGGTGCACGATTACCACCTGATCCCGCTGGGCGCACGGCTGCGCGATCGCGGCCTGACCAACAAGATCGGCTTCTTCCTCCACATTCCGTGGCCGCCGGCCCGCCTGTTCGTGTCCCTGCCGTTTCACGAACGGCTGGTGCGCACGATGCTGCATTACGACCTCGTTGGATTTCAGACGCAGGAATGGCTGGACAGCTTCCTTCATTACTGCGCCAAGGAACTTGGCGCCCAAGTGGACGAGGTTAGCGGACGGATCGAGCTCGACGGGCGGGTGACCGTGGCCAAGGCCTATCCGATCGGGATCGATTACGATCACCTGATGGCCCAGGCAGACACCGAAGCCGCGCAGGTGGCCGAACGGCGGATTGTCACCAGCACGCGCAACCGCACGGCGATGATCGGGGTCGACCGGCTGGACTATTCGAAGGGCCTGCCCGAACGGATCGATGCCATCGGGGCCTTCTTCGACAAATACCCGGAACGGGTGCAGGATCTCGTCTATATCCAGATCGCCCCGCCAAGCCGCGAGGACATCGGATCGTACCAGCAGATCCGCCAGTTGCTCGAACAGAAGACGGGCCAGATCAACGGCGCCCGTTCGGAAGTCGACATCGTGCCGATCCGCTACGTCAACAAGGGCCATTCGCTGGCCGAACTGACCGGGTTCTACCGCGCCTGCAAGATCGGCCTGGTCACGCCCTTGCGCGACGGGATGAATCTCGTCGCCAAGGAATATGTCGCCGCGCAGGACCCGGACGATCCGGGCGTCCTCATCCTCTCGCGCTTTGCCGGGGCCGCCCAGCAGCTGGAGGATGCGCTACTGGTCAATCCCTACAGCGCGGACGATGTCGCCCACGCGATCCGCGTGGCGCTGGAAATGCCGCGGAAGGAACGCAAGGAGCGCTGGGAGAAGCTGATCGAAACCGTGCGCGAGGACAATGTCCTGCGCTGGACGGAAGATTTCGTCGGCGATCTGGAAACGATCGGCGAACCGGCCCCCGCTTAGTAGAGGAACGCGCGAATCTCGGCCATAAAGCGGTCGAACTGGTCGTGGTGCAGCCAGTGCCCCGCGTTCTCGAATTCCACCAGCCGTGCATTCTGGAAGTGATCCAGCCGCCCGTCGTTCGCCGGGCTGGAGAAGAAGCTGTCCTTGCCCCACAGTAGCAGGGTCGGGCAGGTGATCGCTTCCCACAGCGAATGGATCTGTTCCGGCGTCAGGTCGTGGAACGGCCAGACGTTGAGGTAGGGGTCGAACTTCCAGCTGAAAGTGCCGTCTTCGTTACGGCTGGCGCCGTGGATCGTCAGGTGGCGGGCCTGTTCTTCGGTCAGGTAGTCGTTTTCCTCGATCATCCGCCGGTAGGCGGCTTCGAGCGAGGGATAGCGGCGTGGCGCGCGGCCGGCGGCATTGCGTTTCTTGTCGATCCATTCGCGGAACTGGTCCTGGAACGACAGCCGCTGGCGTTCGGCCAGGTCGCGCGCGGTCAGGCCGAGGCCTTCGATATTGACGTATTTGGCGACCTTTTCCGGATAGAGGCCGGCGAAGCGCGACGTGACCGTGCCGCCCAGCGAATGGGCGATGATCGTCACTTGGTCGTAGCCCAGCGTATGCACCAGCTGCGTGAAATCGTAGACGTAGGCGTTGAGGCTGTACTCGCCGTCGGCCGACCACGAACTGTCGCCATGGCCGCGCAGGTCGGGGCAGATCACGTGCCAGTCGTGCCGCAGTTCCTCGGCCACCCAGTCCCAGCTGCGGCAATGGTCGCGCCCGCCGTGCTGGAGAATGAGGGGAGGGGCGTCGCGGTTGCCCCAGTCCACGTAATGGAGCTTGAGGCGCTGCGAGACGAAGCTGTTCGATGTAGGGCCGAGTATTTTCACGCCGCCAGCTTTGCGCGGTTCGGAAAGGTCCGTCAATGTGCGGCTGGGTTTTGCGCGAAGCGGACGGAATCGTGCGCAATAGGCTGCCGGGACTGGCAATCCCCACCCTGTCGCCCTATCTCGCCCGCTCGGAGGATTTCATGGCGATTCACACGACACGCATGCTTATTATCGGTTCGGGCCCGGCTGGCCTGTCGGCGGCGATCTACGGCGCCCGCGCCGGGATGGAGCCGATCGTGGTGCAGGGCCTCCAGCCCGGCGGCCAACTGACAATCACGACCGATGTCGAAAACTATCCCGGTTTTCGCGACGTGATCCAGGGCCCGTGGCTGATGCAGGAAATGCAGGCCCAGGCCGAACATGTCGGCACGCGGATGATGTGGGACACCATTGTCGAGATCGACCTTGCCAGTGGCTCGCCGTTCAAGGCCATCGGCGACAGCGGCGACGAATACGTGGGCGACGTGCTGGTGATCGCCACCGGGGCGCAGGCCAAGTGGCTGGGTGTGCCGGGCGAACAGGAACTGGGCGGCAAGGGCGTTTCGGCCTGCGCCACCTGCGACGGGTTCTTCTATCGCGGCAAGAAGGTCGCGGTGATCGGCGGCGGCAATACCGCGGTCGAAGAGGCGCTTTACCTCACCAACCACAGCGACGACGTGACGCTGATCCACCGCCGGGACGAGCTGCGTTCGGAAAAGATCCTGCAGGATCGCCTCTTCGCCAACGACAAGATCACCCCGCTGTGGAACAAGGCGGTGACCGGCTTCGTGGCGGGCGAAAACGGCACGCTTTCGCACCTCGAACTGGAAGACACCGTCACTGGCGAGAAAAGCACGCTCGAAGTCGACGGCGCTTTCGTCGCCATCGGCCATGCCCCTGCGACCGGCCTGTTCAAGGGCAAGCTGGAACTGGACGGCAGCGGTTATGTCGTGGTCCAACCGGGCACGCCGAAGACGGCCATCCCCGGCGTGTTCGCCTGCGGTGACGTGATGGACCACACTTATCGCCAAGCCGTGACGGCGGCGGGCACCGGCTGCATGGCCGCGCTCGATGCCGAACGCTTCCTCGCGACGAAGGACTTCGCGGCCAAGGAAAGCGCCGAGGCGTAATGCCCCGCCGCAAAGGTTACGCCGGTGTGCGGCAACTGATTGTTAGATAAGAGAAATCGGTCCGGCAATGATGCCGTATTCCGGTGCGCCGAAGGTAACACCCTCCGGCGCACCGGCGGCCGTCGCCTTCAGAAGACCGCGATCAGGGCCAGTACGACCAGCGCCATCAGCACGAAGCTGGACAGGGCGAAAACCGCGAAGCGCAGCATGACCTTGTTGACGGTCGCCTGTATCAGCGAGTGGACGATCCGCAGCACGGTATAGGCCCAGCCCAGTTGCGCGGCGAGGCCGTCTCCGCCTCCGGCAACCGCCAGCAGCAGGGCGACCGCGTAGAAGACCGTCGGCGCTTCGTGCAGGTGGTTGTAGTTGTGCGCCTTCCACTGAACGTTGGGCGGCAGCATCTCGTCCAGCTTGGCCCCGGTCAGGCGCGACTGTTCTTCCGGCGACAGGGAGACCTTGCCCATCGCGGGCACGCGCACCCCGTACATCCACCACCACATGACCATGGTCCAGGCCGCCAGCACGGCGACCGGTTGCAGGATTCCCACTCCGATCATTTGTTTCTCCTCTCCCGCGAGCTTCCCCCGGAGGCGGGAGACTGCGCCGGGCGAGGGGGCCTGTCCAGCCTTATACCGGCGGCTCGCGTCCGGTCATGCGCCCGAACTGCGCGGGATCGCCGTTGCCGCCGGTCAGGACGATGGCCGTCCGCTCGTCCAGCGGCACCTTGCCGGCCAGCGCGGCGGCCAGGCCCGCGGCACCCGACGGTTCGAGCATCAGCCCATGGGTGTCGAACGCGAAGCGCATCGCCTCGGCCACTTCCGCGTCGCTGACGGTAACGGCCATGGCTTTGCGCTGGTCGAGGATAGCGAAAGTGATCGGGGCGATCTTCGGCGTCTGGATGCCGTCGCACGCTGTCGGCGGCGGGTTCGCGCCGACAGGCACGATCCGCCCTGCCGCAAGGCTGCGCGCCACGTCGTCCCATCCTTCGGGCTCGACGGCGATCAGTTCCGCGCCGGGGCAGGCAAGCGCGCAGCCCGACAGCAGCCCGCCGCCGCCGCATGGGGCGACGATGCGGCTCGGCCCGCCGCCCAGTCGTTCGGCGATCTCGAGCCCCACGGTGCCTTGCCCTTCGAGCACCCACGGATCGGCAAAGGCGTGGACCAGTGTTGCGCCGGTCCGCCGGCACAGTTCCGCCGCCATGGCGTCGCGGTCGTCGCCCAGCCGGTCATAGGGGACGATCGTTGCGCCCAAAGCCTCCACGGCATCGCGTTTCACCGGCGGCGTATCGTGCGGCATCAACACGGTGACGGCCGTGCCCAGCCGCTTGGCGCTCCACGCCACGCCCAGCGCATGGTTGCCGCTGGACAAGGCAACCACGCCGCGCGTGCGATCCGCTTCCGCCATCGTGCTCAGCCGGTTCCATGCGCCGCGGATCTTGAAAGCGCGCACGGGCTGTGCCGTTTCGTCCTTCAGCCACACCTGTACGCCGCCGATCTCGACGGGCAGGAGCGGGGTCTGCGGCAGGATGGCGCGGATTCGCCGTGCGGCTTCGGCCACCCCTTCCGCACTCGGCTCACGCGTATATTGTGCTGTCATAATCCGGGCCTATATGCCCGTCTTTCTCTGCGGCCAAAGGAGACGTGCGTGAGCAGGGTATTGGTAATCGGTGCGGGTGGTGTCGGTTCTGTCGCCGTACACAAGATGGCGATGAACCCGGATATTTTCAGCGATATCCACCTCGCCAGCAGGACGAAGAGCAAGTGCGATGCGATCGCCGAATCGGTGAAGCAGCGCACCGGCGTGGACGTGGCGACTTATGCCATCGATGCGGACGACGTGGCCGCGACGACCGCGCTGATCGAGAAGATCGCTCCCAAGCTCGTCGTCAACCTCGCCCTGCCGTACCAGGATCTCGCGATCATGGACGCGTGCCTCAACACCGGCGTCGATTACCTCGACACCGCGAACTACGAGCCGAAGGACGTCGCCAAGTTCGAGTACAAGTGGCAGTGGGCCTACCAGGGCCGCTTCAAGGAAAAGGGCATCATGGCACTGCTCGGCAGCGGGTTCGACCCGGGCGTGACCAGCGTCTTCGCCATGTGGCTCAAGAAGCACAAGCTCAAGACCATCCGCACGCTCGACATCCTCGACTGCAATGGCGGCGACCATGGCCAGGCCTTCGCCACCAACTTCAATCCGGAAATCAACATCCGCGAAGTGACCGCGCCCGCGCGCCACTGGGAAAATGGCGATTTCGTCGAGACTCCGGCGATGGGCAAGAAAGTCGAATTCGACTTCGAAAGCGTCGGCCCGAAGAACATGTACATGATGTACCACGAGGAGCTTGAAAGCCTCGCGAAGTTCATCCCCGAGATGGAGCGGGCGCGCTTCTGGATGACTTTCGGCGACGAATACATCAAGCACCTGACCGTGCTGCAGAACGTCGGCATGACCCGGATCGACCCGGTGATGTACAACGGCGTGGAAATCGTGCCGCTGCAGTTCCTCAAGGCCGTGCTGCCCGAACCGGCGAGCCTCGGGCCCACGACCAAGGGCAAGACCAATATCGGCGACATCGCGACCGGCGAAGCGCTCGACGGGTCGGGCGAGAAGACGTTCTACATCAGGAACATTTGCGACCACGAAGACGCCTATTCCGAAACCGGCAACCAGGCGGTCAGCTATACGACCGGCGTCCCGGCGATGATCGGCGCGGCCATGGTCCTGACCGGCGCGTGGAAGGGTGAGGGCGTGTTCAACATTGAACAGTTCGATCCTGATCCGTTCATGGACATGCTGAACAAGCACGGCCTGCCCTGGACGGTCGAGGAACTGGACGGGCCGGTTACGTTCTGACCGTCTCGGGCAAGGGTTCCGCTCAGCCTTCGGCAAGCTCGGGCTGAGCGGAACGTGAATCTGCAACACCTGCTCGTGCCGAGCCTGTCGAAGCACGCGCGCGGAGGCTGTCGAATATGGAAACCAGAGCCGGCGATCCGGGCGCTTTCGCCCATTTCGACCTCCACCGCGTAGACAGCCCCGCCTTCGTCGTCGATGCGGCGAAGCTGCGGGAGAACCTGCGCATTCTCGACGACATTCGCGAGCGGGCCGGGGTGAAGGTCCTGTCCGCGCTGAAGGCCTTTTCGATGTGGTCGACAGCGCCGATCATCGGCGAATATCTCGATGGCGTATGCACTTCCGGCCTGTGGGAGGCGCTGCTGGCATCCGAACATTACGATGGCGAGATCGCGACTTATTGCGCGGCCTACAAGGAGGAGGATCTCGACGAGATCTGCCGCCTGTCCGACCATGTGATCTTCAACACACCGATGCAGATCGAACGCTTTGCCGGTACGTTGACGCGGGCCAAGGTGCGGGGCGAGGATTTCGATGTGGGCCTGCGGATCAACCCGATGCATCCCGAAGGCGAAGTGCCGCGCTACGATCCGTGTGCGCCGCATTCCCGGCTCGGCTTTCCGATCGACCAGCTGACCGACGAGCATATGGCGCTGGTCGACGGCATCCACTTCCACACCCTGTGCGAACAGGACCTGGAGCCGTTGAAGCGGACTTGGGACAAGGTCTTCGATTACCTCGAACCCTATTTCGGCCAGATCCGGTGGCTTAACTTCGGCGGCGGGCATCACATCACCCGTGCCGACTACCAGCGCGAGGAACTGATCGAGTTCCTGCAGGACGTAAAGGACGATACCGGGGCGGAAATCTACCTCGAACCGGGCGAGGCCGTGGCGCTCGACGCCGGGATCCTCGTCGGTACGATTCTCGATGCGCACTGGAACGGCATGCCTGTGGCAGTGACGGACATTTCCGCGACGTGTCATATGCCCGACGTGATCGAGGCCCCTTATCGCCCCGCCATGCTGGGCGAGGAGCCGCTGGAAGGCATTCAGGTGGACGAGGGCGAGGGCGGGGCCGTGCGTCTTGGCGGGCCGTCGTGCCTCGCCGGCGACGTGATCGGCGATTATCGCCTGCCGGTTCCGTGCGAGCCGGGACAGCGGATCGCCTTTCTCGACCAGGCGCACTACTCGATGGTCAAGACCACGACTTTCAATGGCGTGCCGCTGCCGTCGATCTGGCTTTGGGATTCGGAAAGCGATTCGCTCGAGCTGATCCGCAAGTTCGGTTACGAGGATTTCCGCGACCGGCTTTCCTGAAGCAAAAACCTAACATTCAAAATGGGCCGGAATCCTTGAGTTTCGACCTTCGAAACCCGCAGTCCTCTGCGGGTTACGTGCATTTTCACTTGCGGTTCACACAAGGGTGGCTATAGGACCCCTCCGCTGCCCCAAGGGGACTTCCTAACCGCAAGGCAGCTTGTCGTTTCATGGTTTTAACGAACCGTTTAGGGGGTCCCTTGAGTTGTACATCTATCCTGACGCTCGGTCTGTAGTCCGCGACCTTTCGCCGGACGAACCCGTAATCCTGCAACGCCCGCATGCTGCCGCGCGCGCCGGACGCTTCTTTGCCGAGAAGTTTCCGGGCAAGTCGCTCTACGCGGTGAAAGCCAATCCGTCGCCGGATTTGCTCGAGATCCTGTGGGCTTCGGGCATTACGCACTACGATGTCGCCTCGATCGCTGAAGTGCGCATGGCGCGCGCCACGCTGCCGGAAGCGACGCTGTGCTTCATGCATCCGGTCAAGACCGCGAGTGCGATCCGCGAGGCGTATTTCCAGCACGGGGTGAAGACCTTCAGTCTCGACACCCATGAGGAGCTGGCCAAGATCGTCGCGGCGACGACCGATAGCGATGGCAATGCCGCCACCGACCTGCGCCTGTGCGTGCGCCTGCGCGTCTCCTCCGAATATTCGGAGCTGAGCCTTGCGTCCAAGTTCGGGATCGATCTGGCCGATGCCGCGCCGCTGCTGCAGGCAACGCGTCAGGTGGCCGACTGGCTGGGCGTGTGCTTCCATGTCGGCAGCCAGGCGATGACGCCGTTCGCTTACGTTCAGGCGCTCGACCGCGTCCGTGCGGCCGTTGCCCAAGCAAGCGTCGTGATCGACGTCGTCGATGTCGGGGGCGGGTTCCCTTCGGTCTATCCGGGGATGGAGCCGCCGCCGCTCGAAGACTATTTCGCGATCATCCACCGCCACTTCGAAGCGCTGCCGATCGCCTACAACGCCGAGCTGTGGTGCGAACCCGGCCGCGCCTTGTGTGCCGAGTACAGCAGCCTGATCGTCAAGGTTGAGAAGCGCCGGGGCGATGAACTGTTCATCAACGACGGTGCCTACGGCGCGCTTTACGATGCGGCCCATGTCGCATGGCGCTTCCCGGTGCAGCTTGTTGGAGACGGCCCGGTGGGCGTGGAGCAGGAATTCGCCTTCTACGGGCCGACCTGTGACGATGCCGATTACATGGAAGGGCCCTTCATGCTGCCCGGTAATGTGGCGGCGGGCGACTATATCGAGATCGGTATGCTCGGTGCCTACGGTTGCGCCATGCGGACCGCCTTCAACGGCTTCGGCCGGGGCGAGGCGGTAAAGGTGGCGGACGAGCCCATGGCGAGCCTCTATCGCGGTGATCGGGACGATCCGCGCCAGAGCGACAATGTGGTGAGCCTGCGCTGATATAGCCGGGCGGAAACGATAAAACGAGGGGCGGGGCCGGAAAGAGGCTCCGCCTCTTTTCGTTTCCGTTCCCTTACTAACTCCGCCTTAACCGCTCGCGGCCACTGTCGACTTCCAACCGGGAGGAGAGTCGATGGTGATCGCGGCGCATTTCGAGGAAACGGCAAGGTCCGCCGGCAAGGAGCGCGCTCCGCGCCGGACGCTGTTGCTCGAAGCGCAGGGAGTCCTCCCGTCGGGCGAGGCGGCCTCTGTTCAGGTCCATAACATCTCCGAAACCGGCCTGCTTCTGGAAAGCCGGGTGGAACTGGTGATCGACGAAACGATCCTGGTCGACCTGCCGCATGCGGGCGCGATTGCGGCCACGGTAATCTGGACGAGCGGCCGGCTTTTCGGCTGCCGGTTCGATACGCCGATTTCACCTGCGGCGCTGAGTGCCGCCGAGTTGCGCAGTGCCGTCGACGCGCAAGTAGGCATTGTCCCGCGCCAGGATTCATCCCCCGGTGAATCGTTCGCCAGCCGTTTGCAGCGTCTTCGCAAGGCACGGGGGCTGACGCTGGCCCAGCTTGCGGACGCACTGGGCGTGAGCAAGCCGACCGTCTGGGCCTGGGAACAAGGCAGGGCGCGTCCGGTCGATCACAGGATCGAAGGGCTGGCGGAAGTCCTGGGCGTGGAACGGGCGGAACTGTTGGCCGGGCAAGACGCCGCCGCGCTGCAGGACCTTCTTGTCCGGAGCCGGGAGCAGATCGCAGCCGCATTCGGCACCGATCCGGGCAATGTCAGGATCATGATCGAATTGTAAGGCGGTGGCCGTTCCAGGCCGCTCCACCCCGCAGACCGGTGTGAAAAAAGGCGTGCAATGTCGCGCCTGCATGTCTTCGCCGCAGGCACCGGTTGGCGCGCGTGTGCTGCCACGCCATGCGCAAGCCGCCGAGTGCAATTTGCTCAGGAAAGAAGAAATATCTTCTCAAATGGAAAAATCTGGTTAACATGAATTTAAGAAAAACAATGGGTTAGAAGTGTTATATGACATAGCTAACGGGTGTTTTGAAGGACTCTGCATATGACGGGTTAAATAAAAATATATAAAATAATCGAAATTGTATTTCATATTTATCCAATAGGCATTTCCTCGGGATCGTTATTGGAAGTGTTCTAATGGTTGTCGTTAAATGGGCCGGGGGGCTAAGCGACAATGGGAATGAATTTTACGCCGCAGGAAAGTTCTGCGCTTTATGGGCTGCTCGCTGAAAGCACGTCCGACATCATCCTGAAGACCGACCGGGAAGGCTTCATCCTTCACGCCTCACCGGCGATGGAGCGGTTGGGGATCCTGCTTCCCAGCATGCTGATCGGGCCGCATATCCTCGATCTTGTCCATTCGAGTTGCGTGGCGGAAGTCAAGGCGGAGCACGATGCCGCGATTACGGGTGGCGGCCGGCCCAAATGGATCGAGGTGTCCGCAGTCACGGCCGACCGGCGCAAGCGCTGGTTCGAAATGCAGGTCCGTTCGCTGACGGATGGCCGGGGAGATATCTACGGCGCGCTCAGCATCATGCGGAACATCGACGAGCGGCGCGCGCTGGAGGAGCGTCTGTTCGCGGCGGAACTGACCGATTCGCTGACTGGCCTGACCAATCGCAAGGCTTTCATCACGATGCTGCAGCATCTGGTGAACGAGCGGATCGGCGGTTGCCTCGCCCTGTTCGATATCGACTATTTCCAGGCCATCAACATGCAGTACGGCCAATCCGTCGGCGACAAGGTGCTGGTGGTCTTTTCCGACCTCCTGCGCACCATGACGCGGCAGGACGATATCATCTCGCGTATCGGGGGGGAGTGCCTCGGCATCCTCCTGCCGAGGATCACGCCCGACGAGGCCGAGGCGGTTTGCCAGCGTATCATCGCGACCCTGTCGGAGCTCCGCCGGGATGTGGGCGCCGGCAGTTTCGCCATTACCGCCAGCGCCGGTGTGTCGCGCATCAACGATTCGCTGGACGACACGATCAAGCGCGCCGAACTGGCTCTGTTTCTCGCCAAGGCGAAGGGCCGCAACCGGCTGGAAATGGAAAGTGCGTCACACTTCGAATGAAGGGCCGGTGCTGCTCTCGCGGCATCGGCCCGGAAGGGGCTGGCCGACGGCTCAGGCGGCCTTCTTGAGCTCCAGGTCCAGACGGTCCCAGATTTCGACCAGTGCGGCGGTCAGTTCGCGCATCATCTCTTCCGTGTGAGCCGGGCCGGGTGTGAAGCGCAGCCGTTCCGTCCCGCGCGGGACGGTCGGGAAATTGATCGGCTGCACATAGACGCCGTATTCGGCGAGCAGGATGTCGCTGATCTTCTTCGCCTTGACCGGGTCGCCCACCATCAACGGAACGATATGGGTGGTCGAATTCATCACTGGGAGGCCGGCTTCCGCGAACAGGCGCTTGAGCATGGCGGCGGCCGCCTGCTGGCCTTCGCGTTCCGCCGAGCTTTCTTTCAGATGCCGGACCGATGCAAGGACGCCTGCCACCAGCACCGGGCTGAGCGAAGTCGTGAAGATGAAGCCCGGGGCGTAGCTGCGGATGCAGTCTATGATCTTGGTGTCGGCCGCGATATAGCCACCCATCACGCCGAAGGCCTTGCCCAGCGTCC
>JAQVEQ010000096.1 GCA_028697875.1 Novosphingobium sp.
GAAGCCGGGCGCATGATCGGCAGCGAAGCCCGCGCCAAGGGCTTCAACATGATGCTTGCAGGCGGCGTGAACCTCGTGCGCGATCCGCGCGCGGGCCGCAATTTCGAATACCTTGGCGAAGACCCCCTGCTCGCCGGCACGCTGGCCGCCGCACAGATCGACGGCATCCAGTCGAACGCCATTGCCGCCACGATCAAGCATTTCGCCTTGAACGACCAGGAAACCGGCCGTTCGAGCGCCTCGGTCGAAATGGACGAAGGCGCGATGCGCGAAAGCGACCTGCTGGCCTTCCAGATCGGGATCGAAGGCGGCAGGCCCGGCTCGGTCATGTGCTCGTACAACCGCGTTTACGGCAAGTTCGCGTGCGAAAGCGCCTTCCTGCTCAACGATGTGCTGCGGCGCGACTGGGGTTACAAGGGCTTCGTCATGTCCGACTGGGGCGCGGTCCATTCGACCGAATCCATCGTCAACGGGCTGGACCAGCAGTCTGCCGCCCTGCTCGACGGCAAACAGTGGCTGGGCAGCGAACTGGTCGCCGCAATCGACGAAGGCCGCGTGGACAAGGCCGTGGTCGACACCGCCGTCTCCCGTATCCTTTATGCGATCTACGACAACGGGCTGGCCGACCATCCCGTGACCGCGCAAACCGCCATCGATTACGAAGCCAACGGCAAGGTGGCGCAAGCCACGGCGGAGGAAGGAATCGTCCTCCTGCGCAACGAAGGCGGCATCCTGCCCCTGGCATCGACCGCAAGACGGATCGCGGTCATCGGCGGCCACGCGGACATCGGCGTGCTTTCCGGCGGCGGTTCGAGCCAGGTTACACCCGTGGGCGGCGCCAGGAAGATCGAGAAGGCGGCCAAGGGGATGGCGGCCAGTTTCGTACGGCGCATCTATGGCGGCGCAGCACCGCTGGACGCCTTGCGCGCCGAGTTCCCCGATGCCGAAATCACCTTTGCCGACGGGAGCGACCTCGATACGGCAAAGAATGCCGCAAGCGCCGCCGACATCGCCGTGGTCTTTGCCGAACGGTTCAACACGGAAACCGAGGACACCACGGACCTATCGCTGGAAGGCGATCAGGATGCCCTGATCTCCTCCATCGCCGCCGCCAACCCGAAGACGGTCGTCGTCCTCGAAACGGGTAACCCGGTGGCCATGCCCTGGCGCAGCCAGGTCCCCGCAATCCTCGCCGCATGGTATCCGGGCCAGAATGGCGCGGCCGCGATTGCCCGCATCCTGTCGGGCAAGACCAATCCGTCGGGCCACTTGCCGGTGACGTTCCCGGCTTCGCTCGAACAGCTCCCGAACCCGATCCTGCCCGGCTCGAACCTTCCCCCTCCGAGCAAGGAGGACAAGATGATCTACGGGATCAACGTCAATTCCCCGCCGTTCGACATCACCTATCCCGAAGGTTCGGATGCGGGATACCGCTGGTTCGACGCAAAGGGGGAGATCCCGCTCTACGCCTTCGGCCATGGCCTGAGCTACACCAGCTTCGCCTATGACCGGCTGGAAGTGAAAGGCGGCAAGACGCTGACTGTCAGTTTCCGGGTGACCAACACCGGCGGCAAGGCCGGCGCCGATGTGCCGCAAGTCTATGTCAGGCGCCCCGGCAAGGCGAAGCGCTTGATCGGCTGGGACAAGCCCATGCTCGCGCCCGGCGAATCCGCGACTGTCACCGTCACTGCCGACCGCCGCGTGCTGGCCGATTTCGACGCCAAACACCGGCGCTGGGTCGTACCTGCCGGCAATGTGACGGTCGAGGTCGGCCATTCCGCAATCGACCCCGTGCTGACCGGCAAGGCCCGCCTGTCGCGATCGACAATGAAGCCGTGACACGGCCGTAGAAACACCCCCCGGCAACACAACGGCAAGGCTCGCAAAGAGCCGGCAGGAGAGGAAAAATGGAAGTCAATCGTCGCCAGGCAATCGGCATCGGGCTTGCAGGGGCCGGCGCGCTCACCCAGGCTCCGGTACTGGCATGGGCCACCCCCGGTGGCACAGCCCCGGCCATCGCCCGCCCGCGCGTCTGCGGCCTCGATAACCCTCTTTCGCTCGGCGCGCTGCCGCCGCGCTTTTCCTGGCTGGTGAACGGCAAGGGTGCATCGGACCGGCAGGCGGCTTACCGCGTGACGGTCGCCCGCACGGCGGCCGATCTCGCGGCCGGTGCGAACCTCCTGTGGGACAGCGGCAAGATCGCATCGTCGCAGAACTTCGACATTCCCTATGGCGGCCCCGCCCTGCCGCCCCGCGCCCACGCGGTATGGCAGGTGGAAGTCTGGCCGGCGGGCGGCGGTGCTTCGCTGAAAAGCCCGCACGCCATCTGGGAAACCGGCCTGGGCGAAGATCCCGAATGGGCCGGGCAATGGCTGGCAAGCGAAACGGAAGTGGCCAGGCTCGACCGGATGGCGGGGCTGCACTGGATCACCGGCAGTGGATCGCAGAAGGCCGATGCGCCGCGCTTCTTCCGCACCACGATCGAGGTCAAGAAGGACGAACCGGCCGAACTGCTGCTCTCCGCGCACGAACTGCTGGGCGTCTGGTATAACGGCGAACCACTGTCCAACCCGCAGGATGGCCCCGTTCGCTGGGCGGTCATGCCGGTCTATCCCGTCACGCTGAAGCGGGGCCGCAACACGATTGCCGTGGCGATCAAGCGCGTGGTCGCGTTCGGCGACCCGCCGCCTGCCCTCGCCACGATCCTGCGCCATGGCAAAGCTCTGAAGGAACGCCTCACTTCCGCCCAGGGCTGGAAAACCACCCTTGAAGAAACCGCAGGCTGGCAGGCACACGGCTTCGACGATTCAGGCTGGGAAGACGCCACGCCTTCCAAGTCGAAGCCCAAGGGCGAGCCTTGGCCTGTCTATCCCGCCAACCTGCTGCGCAAGCGCTTCACCCTTGCCAAGCCGGTGCGCAGTGCGCGGCTCTACGCCACCGCGCTCGGTGCCTACGAGGCCTGGCTCAATGGCGGCAAGCTGGGCACCCAGCGCATGACGCCCGACTATACCGATCCATCGAAGCGGATCATCTACCAGGCCCACGACGTCACGGCCCAGCTTGTGCCGGGGGCCAACACGCTCGGCCTGTGGGTCGGCGACGGCTGGTACGGCAGCAAGTTTTCCAAGCTCGCCCGCTTTTCCTTCGGCCCGGCTCCGTGCCGCGCGCTGGCCCAGCTCGAAATCGAATATACCGACGGATCGCGCGAGGTGATCGCGACCGGAGACGGCTGGGAAATCGCGCAATCGCCTATCCGGGAAGCCAGCATCTACGACGGCGAAGTGTTCGATGCGCGGATGGAAACCGACTGGACCGGGCCGAACGCCTCGACCAAGGGCTGGCGCGCGGCGGAGACGATCGCCACGCAGCCCCCCCCGATCGATCCCGAACGCTGCCCCCCGGTCCGCGCCAACGAAGTTCTCAGCCCGCGCTCGATCACCCGGCTCGCCAATGGCCGCCACGTTGTCGATTTCGGGCAGAACTTCGCCGGGTGGCCACGGCTGACCGTGACCGCGCCCGCCGGGACGCGGATCGAAATGCGCTTTGCCGAATTGCTCCTGCCATCGGGCACGGTCGACCAATCGAACTTGCGCACCGCATGGCAGCGCGACGTCTACATTGCCGCCGGTACGGGCAAGGAAGTGTGGGAGCCGCGCTTTACCTATCATGGCTTCCGCTACGTCGAGTTGAACGGCTTGCCCGACGATGCGGGCAGCTGGTCGCTGGAAGCGCTGGTCGGCTACCAGGACCTCGATCTGACAGGCGATTTCCGCACGGCCGATCCGGTGATTCAGAAATTCTGGCGCAATTCCGTGTGGAGCCAGAAATCGAACTTCTGGGGCCTGCCGACCGATTGCCCCCAGCGCGACGAACGGCTCGGCTGGATGGGCGATGCCGAAGTGTTCTGGCCCGCGGCCGCGTACAATATGGACGTCACCGCCTATACCGCGCGCGTGATGGAAGACGTCCGCGCCAGCCAGCGCGGGAATGGCGGCTTTCCCGACGTGATACCGCCTTTCGCGCCGGGCATGGACTTCTCTTCCCCCGGATGGGCGGATGCAGGCGTGATCCTGCCTTACACCTCGTGGCAGCAGAACGGCGATACCGGGGTGATCGCCGCCAACTGGGAAGCGATGGAGCGGTACATGGACTGGCTGCTCAAGACCAATCCCAACCACTTGTGGGAGAAGTATCGCGGCGCGGACTATGGCGACTGGCTGTCGGTCGATGCCAACCCGGCGAACCCGGCCGATGCGACCACGCCCAAGGACCTGATCGGCACCGCCTATTGGGCGCAGAACGCGGCCACGATGGCGGAAATGGCGGAAGCCACCGGCAATGCCGCAGCCGCGGCGCGCTACCGCACGCTGTTTGCCGACATCAAGGCGGCCTTCAATGCCGCATACGTCAAGCCGGACGGCACGGTCGGCAACGACAGCCAAACCAGCTACGTCCTCGCCATCCGCTTCGGCCTGCTTTCGCCCAAGGCCGCGAAGGAGGCCGGCCGCAGGCTGGCCGCCGATATCGCCAGACGCGGCGGGCACCTCTCCACCGGCTTCCTCGGCACGCCGCATATCCTCGATGCGCTCGCCATGACCGGGCAGGAGGAAACCGCCATCACCCTGCTGCTCCAGCGCGGCTATCCGTCATGGGGCTACATGGTGACCAAGGGCGCGACGAGCATGTGGGAACGCTGGAACAGCGACACCGGCGACAATTCCATGAACAGCTACAACCACTATGCCTTCGGCGCGATCGGGTCGTTCCTGTTCCGCCGCATCGCGGGCATTGCCCCTGCAAGCGCGGGCTTCGGCCGGGTGCGGATCGCGCCGATCATGGACGAACGGCTGGGCAAGGCAGGCGCGACCTATCGCAGCGCATCGGGCCCGATCGCGACCGAATGGCAAGCGGCAGACGGGCGCTTCCAGCTCGACGTCGAACTGCCGCCCAATGCCGCGGCCGAGGTGGTCCTGCCCGGCGGCAAGACAGCCAAGGCCGGGCCGGGCCTGCATCGCTATTCGGACAAGCTGTAGGGTGATGCAAAGCTAGAGGCGGTGAAACGGAATGCCTCTCCCCGTTTCGCCGCCTCGTCCTTTCAGGCGAAAACCTCGCCCCGGACCCAGTCGACGGAGCCCTGCTTGCTGGCCAGCCGGGCCTGCCCCAACAGGCGATTCCAGTAGCCTTCCGACCCGTCGGCCAGCCGCCATTCGTAGAGCCGCCGCGTATAGAGCTGGAGGTCGTATTCCTCGCTGATGCCGATTGCGCCGTGAACCGCATGGGCCGTGGCGGCAATCCGCCCTGCGGCAGCGCTGGTCATCGACTTGGCCGTGGCCGCAGCCGCCAGCGCCGGGATCACGCCCCCGCCACAGCCGAGTTGCGCGGCAAGGCGGCAAGCCACCGCGTCTTCGGCCATGACGGCCATGTTCTGCTGCAAAGCCTGCTGGCGGCCGATCGGTTTGCCGAACTGGACCCGTTCGTTGGCGTAGGCCGCCGTCATTTCCAACAGGCGGCCCGCGGCCCCTGCCATCGCCGCCGCGCGCAGTACCGCCGCGACCGGGCGCAAACCGCCCGCCACGGCTGGGAGCCTGATGCCCACCGGTTCGCTGTCCCAGCGCATCCGTGCATCCAGGCTGCCACGCACGCCGGTCGGCACCGGACGGCCATCGGCGGCACCGGCCAGGACCAGGCCATCTCCAAGATCGATCAGGACATGTTCCGCCACCATGCCGAACGGCACGACAACATCCTGCCCCACTTTGGCGACGGCCATCGCAATCGGCCCCTGGAGCCAGCTTTCCCCCGCATCGGCCAGCAGCTTGCGAGCGACCATGGTTTCCGCGACCGGCGCGGGCACCGCGTGGCGGCCCAACGCCTCGAACAGGGGCTCCATGTCGGCCATGGAAAGCCCGGCGCCGCCCGCGTCCTCGGAAACCAGCGCATCGAGAAAGCCCGACTGGACCAGTTCGTCCCACACCGGGGCAACCGGGGCCCCTTCTTCCACCGCGCGGATCTGCGCCGGGGTGGAGATCGCTTCCAGCATCTTGTCGAAGGGTTCGAGAAGTTCGTTCATGTCCATTGTTCCGTCCCCCTTCTCAGCGCAGGCCGAGGCCGCGCGCGATGATCCCGCGCAGGATTTCCCGGGTCCCGCCGCGCAGGCTGAAGCTCGGCGCGATCTGCGACACATACAGCAGTGCGCGGTAGAGATCGGCATCGACCGCTTCGTCCGGATGGGCGGCTAGATCGTCGCCGATGGCATTCGGCAATTCCTGCTCGAAGCTGGTGCCGAGATCCTTGACCAGCGAAGCTTCGACCACCGGGCTTTCGCCCAGCGCCAGCCGCGCGGTGCAGGCGATCGACATGGCGCGCAACGTGGCAAGGCGCGCGGTAAAGCCGCCGACCAGCGCCGCCGTCGCGTCGCCGGCGCGGCCCACGGCCTGCAAGTGCCGCACCCAGGCGTCGAGCAGCACGACACTGGAATAGATCCGCTCCGGCCCGCTGCGTTCGAACGCGAGCTCCGCCGTCACCTGCTTCCAGCCGTCGCCTTCGTTGCCGATCAGGGCATCTTCGCCCAGTTCGACGTTCTCGAGGAAGACTTCGGCGAAGTGGGCATCGCCCGTCAGGTCGACGATCGGGCGGACGGTGACGCCCGGCGCCTTGAGGTCGATGATGAGCTGCGAAAGACCCTTGTGGCGGTCCTCGCTCGTCCCCGACGTGCGCAGCAGCGCGATCATGTAGTCGGAGTGCATGGAATTGGTGGTCCAGATCTTCTGCCCGTTGACCACCCAGCCCTTGTCCGTCCGCTCCGCACGGGTGCGCACGCTGGCAAGGTCGGAACCGGAGCCGGGCTCGCTCATGCCGATGCAGAACAGCGCCTCGCCCTTGCAGATGCGCGGAATGTAGAATTCGCGCTGCGCCTCGGTGCCGAAGTTGAGGATCAGGGGCGCGCTCTGGCGGTCGGCGATCCAGTGCGCGGCGACCGGGGCACCCGCAGACAGCAGTTCTTCCACTACGACGAAGCGCGCGAACGGCCCGCGATCGTGCCCGCCATAGGCCTTGGGCAGGTTCAGGCCAAGGAAGCCGGCCTGGCCGAGGCGGCGGGTGAAGTCGGCATCGAAACCCTGCCAGGAACGCGCCCGGCGGTCGATCGGCATATCGGCGATGGCCTGGGCCGCAATCTCGCGGATGGCCGGGCGCAGCGCCTCGTCCTCCGCCGGCAGGCTGGCAAGTGCAAGTGTATCGAACACGGTTGTTTCCCTGCTTTCATGGCAGCAGCTCTCCCACCGCCGGTTGCGCGCAGAAGAGACTTGCCGCAGCGATTATTCAAATATTTATTTTGCCGTTTCCGATACTGAATGAATATCGCTTTGTTCGCGCGCCACCGCGACGAAATTGCGCACGAGCGGTTCCGCATCGGGCCGGTAGGCGATTCCCATTTCGATCGCGATCGGTTCGGCAAGCGGCATCAGCCGGACGTTTTCCGGTGCGAAACGCGCCATGCGCGCGGGCACCAGCCCCACCCCGAGCCCGGACTGGACGAGGCTGAGGATCGTCTGCACCTGGGTCGCTTCCTGCGCCACGCGAGGGGCAAAGCCCGCCTTCTGGCAGGCGAGGATCGTGGTCGTATGCAGCACGCTGACCGGCCCGTGGATGATGAAGGGCTGCCCGGAAAGTTCCGCCAGGGCCACCGACTTGCGCCGGGCCAGCACGTGATCGGCCGGCATTGCGGCGACCAGTTCGTCGTCCTCGATCACTTCCAGTTCCAGCGACACGCGCCGCATGATCGGCAAACGCACCAGCCCGACGTCGATCTGGCGCGCTTCCAGCGCTTCGGCGATCTCCGCGCTGGTCGTTTCTTCCAGTTCCAGTTCGACCCGGGGAAACCGCTGGCGATAGGCGGAAATGACGCGCGGCAGCCGTTCGCTGACCGCCGAGCCGACGAACCAGACCCGCAGGCGGCCGAGTTCGCCCTTGCCCCCTTGCATCACGGCATCGCGCACCATCTGCGCCTGGGCCAGCGCCTCGCGTGCGGGCTCCAGCGCGGCCTTGCCTGCCGCCGTCAGCCGCACCCCGCGCGTGCCGCGTTCGAACAGCTGCACGCCAAGGTCCGCCTCGAGCTTGCGGATCGCCACGGTCAGCGGCGGCTGCGAGATGTTCAGCCGCTCCGCCGCGCGGTGGAAATTGAGCGTTTCGGCAAGGACTGTGAAATAGCGGAGCTGGCGAAGGTCCATGATACATCAAAGCTATCAATTGGCACTGATTCAATATTAGCAGCAGGGAGCCGATCAGCCTAGCACTAAGGGGAACCAGTCCGGGAACCACCCGGCATTCCTTGGAGATTGCCCCGAAATGGAGCCCTTCCTGAAAATCGAACGCGACGGCGCCGTGCTCGTCGTCACTCTCAACCGCCCCGACGAGCGCAACGCCATCACCGAAACCTCGCACAGCGAGGAATTCGTGGCCCTGTGCCATGACGCCACGCGCGACATGTCGATCCGCGCCATCGTTCTGACCGGCGCGGGCAAGGCCTTCTGCGCGGGCGGAAACGTCAAGAACATGCGCGACAAGATCGGCATGTTCGCCGGCAGCCCGTTCGAACAGCGCAACAGCTACCGCACCAGCGTGCAGATGATCGGCAATGCGCTGTACAATTGCGAAGTGCCGATCGTCGCCGCGATCAACGGCGCGGCTATCGGCCTCGGGCTCGACATCACCTGCATGTGCGACATCCGCATCGCGTCCGACCGGGCAGTGATGGCCGAAAGCTATGTCAAACTGGGGATCATTCCCGGCGGCGGCGGGGCATGGCTGCTGCCGCGCGTGATCGGCATGGCGCGCGCCAGCCAGATGACGCTGACCGGCGATGCCATCGATGCCGCCAAGGCGCTCGAATACGGCCTCGTCAGCGAAGTCCTGCCCGGCGAGGAACTGATGGGCCGTGCGATGGAAATCGCCCATTCCATCGCTTCCAATCCCGTCCACGCCACGCGCATGGCCAAGCGCCTGTTGCGCGAAGGCCAGAGCGCCAAGCTCGACACGCTGCTGGAAATGGCCGCCGCCTACCAGGCGCTGGCCCACCACACCGAAGACCACCACGAAGCGATCGACGCCTTCCTCGAGAAGCGCGCGCCCGACTTCAAGGGGAAGTAAGCACCCATGTCCGAAACGGAAAAAGCCACCGGCCCTCTGGCGGGGATCAAGGTTCTCGACCTGTCGCGCGTCCTTGCCGGCCCGTGGTCGTCGCAGATGCTGGGTGACCTCGGCGCGGAAGTCATCAAGATCGAACAGCCCGGCCAGGGCGACGACACCCGCCGCTGGGGCCCGCCGTTTCTGGAAGATGGGTCCAACGACGCGGCCTATTACCTCTGCGCCAACCGCAACAAGCGCTCGATCGCGGTCAACATCGCCGATCCGGAAGGCGCCGCGCTGATCCGCAAGTTCGCCGAACAGGCCGACATCGTGCTGGAGAACTTCCGCGTCGGCGGTCTCGTCAAATACGGCCTCGACTACGACTCCCTCCGCAAGATCAAGCCGGACGTGATCTATTGCTCGATCACCGGCTTCGGACAGGATGGCCCCTACAAGGACCGTGGCGGCTACGACTTCCTGATCCAGGGCATGAGCGGCCTGATGAGCGTGACCGGGCGCCCGGACGGCGAGCCGGGCGCCGGGCCGCTCAAGGTGGGCATCCCGATCAGCGATCTCGTCACCGGGCTCCATGCGACGATTGCGATCCTCGCCGCGCTCAACCACCGCAATGCCACGGGCGAAGGCCAGCGGATCGACTGCGCCCTGCTCGACACGCAAGTGTCGCTGCTCGCCAACCAGGCCTCGAATTACCTCAACGGCGGGATGATCCCGCGCCGGCTCGGCAACCAGCACCCCAACACGGTGCCCTACCAGGACTTCGCCTGTGCCGATGGCGAAATCCTCGTCGCGCTGGGCAACGACCGCCAGTTCCGCAGCTTCTGCGGGCTGATCGGGCGCGAGGACCTGACGGAGGACGAACGCTTCACGTCCAACTCCGGCCGCAGCACCAACCGCGGCGTCCTGATCGAGGAAATGCAGAAGACGATCCGCGCGTGGAAGTCGGCCGACCTCATCGCGGAGATGGAAAAGGCCAAGCTGCCCGGCGGTAAGGTCAACGAAATCCCTGAAATTCTCGCCGACGAACAGATCGCCCATCGTGGCCTTGTCCACGAAATGGCCCGGTCCGACGGAACCAAGGTGAAATTCCTTGGCTTCCCAGGTAAGTTTTCACACACTCCGGTCAACTACCGCCTTGCTCCGCCGCGATGCGGGGAGGATACGGCCCACGTGTTGCGCGAAACCCTGGGGCTCGACGACAACGAAATCAAACGCCTGGCGGAAGCAGGCATTATTGCGGAGACTTTGTGATGAAGGGCCAGAATTACATCGACGGCGCATGGCGCGACGGCAGCGTCCCGTTCGACACCATCAACCCGTCCGACCTCGACGAAACGGTCGGTAACTACAGCAAGGTTGGCGCCGCCGACGTCGAAGAGGCGATGGCCGCCGCCCGCGCCGCCCTGCCCGCCTGGCGTTCGTTCAACATGCAGGCCCGCGCCGACCTTCTGAAGAAGGTGGGCGACATGCTGCTGGCCCAGGCCGAGGAAATCGGCACTCTCCTCTCGCGCGAGGAAGGCAAGACCAAGCCCGAAGGCATGGGCGAGGCGATCCGCGCCAGCCAGTGCTTCAACTACTACGCCGGCGAAGTCGTCCGCGCGCAGGGCGAATGGTACAATTCCATGCGCGAAGGCCACAACGTGGTCGTCACGCGCGAACCGGTCGGTGTCGTCGCCGCGATTACGCCGTGGAATTTCCCGATCGCGCTCCCCGCGTGGAAGGTCGCCGGTGCTCTCGCCTATGGCAACACCGTCGTGCTCAAGCCGGCGAGCTTCGTGCCGGGCTGCGCGGTCAAGCTGGCGCAGGTCCTTCATGACGCCGGCCTGCCCAAGGGCGTGTTCAACCTCGTCATGGGCGATGGCCGCGCGACCGGCGACATCATGATCGACAAGGCCGACGCGATCAGCTTCACCGGCGGCACCGAAACTGGCCGTTCCGTGTTGCGCAAGGCGGCCGAAACGATGACCAAGGCGCAGCTCGAACTGGGCGGCAAGAACGCCTATGTCGTGCTCGACGATGCCGACATCGACTTCGCCGTCGCCACAGCCGCCAACG
>JAQVEQ010000325.1 GCA_028697875.1 Novosphingobium sp.
TTGGCAAGGTCGTTCGACCCCAGCCGGATGGACTTGAGCAGCATCGGTTTCCTCTCCCCTTTTTCTTTTATTCGCCCATCGCGTACAGCGCGCAGAGCTTGTTTCCGTCAGGATCGCGCAAATAGGCAAGATAGAGCTTGCCGAACGGGAATTCGCGCACGCCCGGCGCGTCCTCGCAGCTTTCGCCACCAGCCTCGCACCCGGCCTTGTGCCAGGCATCGACAACTTCCGGGCTTTCACAGGTAAAGCCGATGGTGCCACCGTTGGCGAATGTCGCCGGATCGCCGTTGATCGGCGTGCAGACCATGAAATTGGCACCCTTGTTGGCATAAGCAAGGCGGCCGCCGTCGAGATCGGCCATGATCGAAGTCCCGCCGAGCGGGGCGAACACGGCATCGTAGAACGTTTGCGCCTTGGCGAGGTCGTTGCTGCCAACGCAGATATGGCTGTACATGGGCTCTCCATTTTCGGGGGCTGAAAGTCGGCGGGAGATTGTCGGCGGCATTGCTCCCCGTCAACTCTTCTCCCCTGCGTCGCCGCGATGCATCCATCCCCACCCTCACCGACTTATCCACGCGTTTCCACCCGGCGGCAAAGCTGCCCCGGGTGGACGGCCCGGCGCAGCTTTGGCATCGAAACCACATGTGGCACATCTACCAGTTCCCGCTCTGCCCCTTCAGCCGCAAGGTGCGGTTGCTGATGGCGGAAAAGGGCATTGCCTATGAACTGCAGAGCGCCCGCCCGTGGGAGGGCGAGGATCGCCTCTTCGCGATGAACCCGGCGGGGCGCACGCCGGTCGTCAAGGAAACCGAGCGCAACATCGTCCTTTCCGACAGCCGCGCCATCTGCGAATATTTCGAGGAAACGGTCGAACGCAATCCGCTGATCAGCGGCACCGCCCAGCAGCGCGCCGAAATCCGCCGCCTGATCGCGATGTTCGACGAGAACTTCTTCCTCGACGTATCCGGGCCGCTCCTGCACGAACGGATGAAGAAGCGCCTCGTCCTGCGCCAGTCTCCCGATGCCAAGATCCTGCGCGAAGCGACGCGGCTTGCGCACGACTATCTCGACTATGTCGATTACCTGATCGACAACCGGCCCTGGCTGGCGGGTTCGACGATGACACTGGTGGACCTCGCCGCGGCAGCCCAGATCTCCGTGGCGGACTATCTGGGCGGTCTCGACTGGTCGGGTCACGAGCAGTCGCGCGGATGGTACCTCGTGATGAAATCGCGGCCCTCGTTCCGCCCGCTGCTGTCCGAGCGGATGGAAGTGATCCAGCCGCCCAGCCACTATGCCGAAGTGGATGCCTGATAGCCGAACTTGAAGGGCTCCCTCGCCGCGCTGGCCGCAGCGAGGGAAAAATCAGCGAATTACGCCGCGCTGGCGTCCTTCGTGCCGAAGCGGCCGTGCTTGCGGAACTGGGTCATCCAGCGATCGAGGAACAGGCCCAGCGGACGGGGCGACACGCCGAGATCCGCAATGCCCGGTACGGCGCCGCTGGCCACACTGCCCGCCTTGAGCAGCTTGAACTGGTCGCTGGTGATCGGCGCGCCGGGCAACCAGCCAGTCAGCGAGGCAATCAGACCGCCGACGGCGTCTGGCAAAGCCGTGAAACTGCGCGCACGGCCTTCGGCGGCGGCGATGCGCTCATTCAGTTCCATCATGCTCACCACCTCGGGACCGGCAAGCTCATAGGTCTTGCCGCCGTGCATCGCGGGATCGCAAACGGCATTGGCAATCGCCTCGGCAACATCATCGACGAAGACGGGCTGCAGCTTCGCCTCGGGCGCGAAAACCGGCATGCCGGGCATGCGGGTGATCAGGTCACCGAACATCATCACGAAATGATCGTCCGGACCGAACATCAGCGAGGGACGAACGATCGTCGCCCCCGGGAACTCGGCACGAACCGCCTCCTCGCCCTCAGCCTTGGTCCGCGCATAGTCGACGTCCGACCCGGCATCCGCACCAATCGCAGAGACGTGGACGAATGCCGACGCGCCCGCGGCCTTGGCGGCAGCGGCAATATTGCCCGCGCCCTTGCCCTGCAGCGCATCGAGATTGCCGGTAAAGGCCCCGACAAGGTTCACCACGGCATCCGACCCGGCCAGCACGGCAGCCAGCGAATCGGGCTTGCTCACGTCGACCCGGGCGAACTGGACCTGGCCGAGATTACCCAGCGGCTTGACCGCATAGGCCTTCTGCGGGTTGCGGCTGGCGATACGCAGGCGCGCGCCACGCGCGAGCAGTTCCTGCGCCAGATGCTTTCCGACGAAACCGCTTCCGCCGAGAACAGTGACGATCTTGCCTTCAAGCGAATCGGTGGGGCGTTGGCTCATGGTCAGATTCAGTCCTTCCGTCAGCCGCGCGAGCCTAGACCTTCCCGCGCTGCAGCACATGATTTTCGCCCCTGCCACAAGGCCGCACACGGAGCAACCGGACAGTTGCCCGAACGAAGCAGTCGCAGCACACGGCCTGACCGCGCCGCCCTGCAAAAATGTTGTCCTCCTCCCAGTTGACAACCCCGTCCGGCCTGCGTAGAGGCGCGCTCCTACCTAGCGGGGATCGCAAGTCGGCACCCCGCCCGTGCCCAGATGGCGGAATTGGTAGACGCACCGTC
>JAQVEQ010000326.1 GCA_028697875.1 Novosphingobium sp.
GACCCAGCGGCGCAGCGCGCAATTGCCCTGCGTCAGCATCCCTCCGAAATCGTGGAAATAGCGCAACCGCCTGTCGCCATAGTCGATGATTCCCAAGGCCCAGCCGTACCCCTCAGGCAACCATGCGGGCACGTCGCCGCTCCACTGGGGCTTGTATGGCCCCGCCACGAACACGGTCGCGGGGTCGGCAAATTCGCGGGCCATGACCTGGAGCCACTGCACCGGCACCCGCTCGTCGTCGTCGAAAAACGCGATGACCGGCGCCGTTGCCCGGGCAATCGCGCAATTGAGCGCATGCTGGCCGCCGGGCTGGCCTTCGTAGAGTGGGACGAGCTGCGCGCCATGGCGTTCCGCCAGGCGGCGAATCACATTCGGCGTGGCGTCGCTCGAAGCATTGTCCACCAGCAGGAGACGCAAGGCGATGCCGCTGCGATCGGCTGCAAACAGCGATTCGACTGCCCCTTCCAGCAACGCGGCGCGATTATGCGTACGCAGCACCACATCGATCGCCAAGGCAGCCATGCCCGATTTGTGAGCGAGCGCCGGCTGCGCTGTCAACCGGCCTGTGCAAGCAGGCCGTTGCCGAACGGCGCACGAAGGCCCATCTGTCGCCCATGCCGCCCGATACCTCAGATGGAAAGACGATCAGCCGCACCGACGGCTGGCACACCCTCAAACGCTTCCTGCCCTATCTCTGGCCAGCCGGGAATCATGCCCTGCGCCGGCGGATCGTGGCGGCCGTGATGCTGATCGTCGCGGCCAAGGCGACCGTGCTGACCCTGCCCTTCTTCTACAAGCGCGCGGTCGACGCGATGACGCTGGAAGGAAACAAGGCGGTGATGGTCGCGCTGGCCTTCGTGCTGGCCTACGCACTGGGGCGCTTCGCCGGAGTGCTGTTCGACAACACGCGCAACATCGTGTTCGAACGCGTCGGACAGGACGCGACCCGGGCGCTGGCCGAGGACGTCTTCGCCCGGCTCCACCAGCTCTCCCTGCGCTTCCACCTGTCGCGCCGCACGGGCGAGGTCACGAAAGTCATCGAACGCGGAACCAAGAGCATCGACATCATGCTCTACTTCCTGCTGTTCAACATCGCCCCGACTTCGGTCGAGCTGATCGCGGTGGCGGCGATCTTCTACTTCAACTTCGGCTGGGGGCTGGTCGCGGCAACCGGCATCGCGGTGTTCGCCTATGCCTACGCCACGCGCAAGATCACCGAATGGCGCACTGCGCTGCGCGCGAAAATGAACGACCTCGACGGGCAGGCCATGGCCCGTTCGGTCGATTCGCTGCTCAATTACGAAACGGTCAAATATTTCGGCGCCGAAGCGCGCGAACATGACCGCTATGCCGAAGCGACGCGGGCCTACGCCGACGCCGCGGTGAAGAGCGAGAACAGCCTCGGCCTGCTGAACATCGCCCAGGCGCTGATCGTCAACCTGCTGATGGCGGGCGCGATGGGCTATACCGTGTGGGGCTGGTCGCAAGGCAAGCTGACCGTCGGCGACCTGGTGTTCGTCAACACCTACCTCACCCAGCTGTTCCGCCCGCTGGACATGCTCGGCATGGTCTACCGCACGATTCGCCAGGGGCTGATCGACATGGCCGCGATGTTTGCCCTGATGGACACGCCCGTCGAAGTGGAAGACGCACCCGGCGCCCCGGCGCTGGTGGTCCATCGCCCCGCTCTCGCCTTCGACAACGTGACGTTCGGTTACGAGCCGGAGCGCACGATTCTCCATGGCCTCAGCTTCGAAGTCCCGGCTGGCAGCCATGTCGCGATCGTCGGGCCGTCGGGCGCGGGCAAGAGCACGATCGCGCGGCTGGTGTTCCGCTTCTACGACCCGCAGGCGGGGCGCGTGCTGATCGACGGACAGGACATCAGCCAGGTGACGCAGGCGAGCGTGCGCGCCGCGCTCGGCATCGTCCCGCAGGATTCGGTGCTGTTCAACGACACGATCGGCTACAACATCGGCTACGGCCGCGATGGCGCGAGCATGGCGGAGATCGAACAGGCCGCCCGCGCCGCCGCGCTGATGCCGCTGATCGACCGCCTGCCCCAGCGCTTCGACACCGAAGTCGGCGAACGCGGGCTGAAACTCTCCGGCGGAGAGAAGCAGCGCGTCGCCATCGCTCGCACGCTGGTCAAGAACCCGCCGATCCTGCTGCTGGACGAAGCGACCAGCGCGCTCGACACCCGGACGGAACAGGACATCCTCGCCACGCTTCACCGCGTGGCCGAACACCGGACGAGCATTTCCATCGCCCACCGCCTGTCGACCATTGCCGATTCGGACCGGATCTTCGTGCTCGACCAGGGCCGCCTCGCCGAATCGGGCACGCATAGCGAACTGCTCCGCCGCGACGGGCTCTATGCCGAAATGTGGGCGCGCCAGCAGGCCGAACGCGACCAACTGGGCCAGGCGGCGGAATAAGGGATCGCGATGGAGGGAACGACGGAAAAGGCGGGGCAGGAAACCCGCTTCGGCCATCCCAAGGGCCTGTGGGTCCTTTCCGGCACCGAATTGTGGGACCGCATCTCCTTCCACGGGATGCAGGCTATGCTGGTGCTCTATATGGCGGGCGAACTGCTCAAGCCCGGC
>JAQVEQ010000327.1 GCA_028697875.1 Novosphingobium sp.
GGCGGTCGGCTGCCCGGCGGCGACTTCGTGGGCGAAAGTCGGGCCGGACAGGACGGCGATGTCGCTGCCCGGCGCGGCATCGCGGGCGACATCGCTCATCAGCCGGCCGGTGCCGTTTTCGATCCCCTTGCTGCACAGGACGAGATCGCGCGGCAGGCGCGGCATCTGGCCGAGGATCCGGGCAAGGTGCTGCGCCGGGGTCACCAGCAGCAGCGCGTCGCACTGGGCGGCGTCGGCCAGGTCGCCGGTCGCGCGGATCGTGGGGGCAAGCTCTGCCGAGGGCAGGTAGAGGCCGTTGCGGCGGTTGCGGTTGATGTCGTCGACCACGTCCGGCTCCAGCGCCCAGATCAGCACTTCGCGCCCGTCGGAAGCGAGCATCTGTGCCAGCGCCGTGCCCCAGGCGCCCGCGCCGACCACGCCGATTTTTCCTTGATCGTGAGCCTGTTGCAGGGTCATGCCTTCACTCCCGCGCCGCGCACCGGCTCCGCATCGGGGTCGAGCGGCCAGCGCGGCCGGGCGGCGAAATCGAGCGGGTCGGACTGGCCTTGCGCATGGCGTTCGGCCCCGGCCCAGGCGATCATCGCGGCATTGTCGGTACACAAGGTAAGCGGCGGGGCGATGAAAGGCAGGCCTTCGGTTTCGGCAAGGCTTTCCAGCGCGGCGCGCATGGCCTTGTTGGCCGCGACGCCGCCTGCCACGACCAGTGCCGTCACTTCATCCATTTTCTCAAGAGCGCGCTTCAGCCGGTCGATAATGCAATCGATTGCCGCCTTCTGAAAACTCGCTGCAATGTCCGCGTCGCGATACTGGCCGCTGTCCTTCGCGCGCAGCACCGCGCTTTTCAGCCCGGCGAAGGAGAAGTGCGGTTCCGCGCTGCCCAGCAGCGGACGGGGCAGGGGGACGGCGTTTGCGTCGCCTTCCTGCGCGAGCCGTTCCACCTTGGGGCCGCCCGGATAACCGAGGCCCAGGATCTTGGCCGTCTTGTCGAACGCTTCGCCCAGCGCGTCGTCGATCGTGGTGGCAAGGCGGGTGTACGTGCCGACCCCTTCGACTCGCAGGATCTGGCAATGGCCGCCCGATACCAGCAGCAGGGCATAGGGAAAGGCGAGCTGGGGATCGGCCAGGCGCGGCGAGAGGGCGTGGCCTTCGAGGTGGTTGATCGCGATCAGCGGCTTGCCGCTGGCCATCGACAGCGCCTTGCCGGTGACGAGGCCGACCATGACCCCGCCGATCAGGCCCGGCCCGGCGGTGGCGGCAATCGCGTCCACGTCGTCCAGTGTCTTGCCGGCGTCGGCAAGAGTCGCTTCGATCAGCGGGGCGAGCCGTTCGGCATGGGCGCGCGCGGCGATTTCCGGCACCACCCCGCCATAGGGCCGGTGCGCCTCGTCCTGCGAGGCGATCCGCTGCGCCAGAATGGCGCGCGCCGACGTTACCAGCGCGGCCGCCGTTTCGTCGCAGCTCGATTCTATTCCGAGGATCAACGCCATGCCGCTTCCCCTGAACGACATTGGCGATTAGGGCAAGCAGCCGCAATGACCGCCAGATACAGACTCCGCCTTGGAACCCGTTCGTCGCCGCTTGCCATGGCGCAGGCCGTGGAAGCCCGCGCCCGGCTCTGCGCCGCCCATGGATGGGCGGAAGAGGAGGTCGAGCTGGTCCCTGTCGTCGCCAGCGGGGACAAGGTGCTCGACCGGCCGCTGGCCGAAATCGGCGGCAAGGCGCTGTGGACCAAGGAACTGGACCTGTGGCTGGCCGAAGGGCGGATCGATGCATCGGTCCATTCGATGAAGGATGTCGAGACGATCCGGCCCGACAGCCTCGCCATTGGCGCGATTCTGCCGCGCGCGGACATTCGCGACGTGCTGGTGGGCGCACAAAGCATCGCGGCCCTGCCCAAGGGCGCGCGGATCGGGACCAGCGCGCCGCGCCGCGCGGCGCAGATGCTCAATGCCCGGCCCGACTGCACGATCGTCTCATTTCGCGGCAATGTCGCGACGCGGCTGGGCAAGCTCGAAGCGGGGGAGGCCGACGCGACCCTGCTGGCCGCCGCCGGGCTGGAGCGGCTCGGGCAGCAGGGCGTGGGCACGCCGCTCGATCCCGGCGAATGGCTGCCCGCCCCGGCGCAGGGCGCCATCGGCATCGAATGCAATGCCGCCGATACGGCGACGCGCGCACTCCTTTCCGCCATCGACGACGGGCCGAGCCGGGCCCGGGTCATGGCCGAGCGGGCGCTGCTGCTCGCGCTGGGCGGCAATTGCCATAGCCCGATCGCAGTGCTGAGCGCGGTCGAAGACGGCGAGATCGTGCTGCGCGCGGCCCTGTTCAGCCCCGACGGGGCGGAGCGGGTGGACGGCCGGGCGCATTTGCCTGCCGACCGGCCGGATCGCGCGGCAGCCCTTGCCGCCGACCTCCTTGCACGCGCCACCCCCGGCATTGCGGCCTATTTCGCGGGGACGGCATGATGGGGCGGCTGTTCGCCATCCGGCCCGAACCGGGCCTTTCCACGACCCTGGCCGCCGCGCGGGAGCAGGGGCTCGACATCGCCGGGGAACCTCTGTCCGCGATCCGTTCCCTGCCGTGGGACGCGCCCGA
>JAQVEQ010000328.1 GCA_028697875.1 Novosphingobium sp.
CGGCATCTCCGGCAAGTTCACCGGCGACCGTTTCGTCAACTCGGCCAATTCCTGGGTGGCGGACAGCTATTTCCTCACCGACCTCAACCTGGGCATCCGGGGCGATGCGCTGAGCGACACCTTGAAGGGGGTCGATTTCTCGCTGACGGTCAACAACCTCACCGACGAGGATTACCTGGGCGGCATTTCGGGCAACTATGCCTGGATCGGCGCGCCCCGCACGGCGGTCTTCACAGTGACGGCCGACTTCTGATTACATGAGGGGGCATGGCGGCACGGTCTTCGGGCCGTGTCGCCTGTCCGCCCCGACATACGGCAATACAACGAAAGGGCACGGCCATGCGCAACACCCGGGATTTCGCGGTTTCCCGCCGCACCACTCTTGCCGGGCTGGCCGGCGCCACATTCCTTTCCACCTTGCCTCTGCGCGCCTTCGCGCAGGAGTGCGAGGACAATCCCGCCTTCCGCCACGGCGTCGCCAGCGGGGATCCGACCCACGACAGCGTGGTGCTCTGGACCCGGATCGAACCCGGACAGAGCGACGGCGACATCGCCTGGGACCTGGCGCGCGACCTCGAGTTTTCCGAAATCGTACAAAGCGGCGCGACGCAAACGAGCGCCGAGCGCGACCATACCGTCAAGATCCTGGCAACGGGGCTCCAACCCGGCGCGACCTACTACTACCGCTTCCGCAAGGGCGGGATCGTCTCGCCTGTCGGGCGCACCCGCACGATCCCGGCCGGACGGCTGGACCGGCTGAGCATCGCGCTCGCCTCCTGCTCGAACTTCGCGTTCGGCTTCTTCAACGCCTACGACGCAATCGCCAAGGATCCCGAAGTCGATTTCGTCCTCCACACGGGCGATTACATCTACGAATACGGCGCGGATGGCTGGGGCGGGGATATTTCCCGCAAGATCGGCCGGGTCCACGAGCCGGCCCACGAAATCGTCTCGCTGGCCGACTACCGCCAGCGCCACGCCCAGTACAAGCGCGATGCCGGAAGCAAGGCCATGCATGCCGCGCATCCCTTCATCGCCTGCTGGGACGACCACGAAAGCGCCAACAACCCCTGGGTCGGCGGCGCGCAGAACCACCAGCCCGAAGCCGAAGGCAAGTGGGAAGACCGCCGCGCCGCCTCCATCCGGGCCTATTACGAATGGATGCCGATCCGCGAACCGGAATGGCTGGAAGTCAAGGGCCGCACCCGCATGCAGTTCTGGCGCAGCTACAGTTTCGGCGACCTCGCCACGCTGGTCACGCTGGAAACGCGCCACACGGCCCGGGCCAAGCAGATCGACTACATGGACTATGCCGGCAAGATCGCCAGCGAAACCGACGCGGCACACTTGCGCGACGACGTGATCGGCGCGCCGGGGCGGGCCATGCTGTCGCCGGAAATGGAAGCCGACCTTTCGGCCGCGCTGAGCGCATCGGTCGCCGGGAAACAGCCGTGGCGGCTGATCGGCAACCAGATCCCGATCGCGCGGACGCCGGTGCCCGACCTGGTCGCCAAGGGCGTGCTGCCGGACCCGGCCGCCGATCCGCAGGCCAGCTCCGAGGCCAAGGCGCTGGCATGGAAGGGCAAGTGGAACCTGCCGTTCTATCCCGACACCTGGGACGGCTACCCCTGGGCGCGCGAACGGTTCTACGACCTCGCCCGCGAGGCCGGGGCCAGCGACCTCATCTACCTCACCGGCGACAGTCACAGCTTCTGGGCGAACAGCCTGGCCGATGCGCAAGGGCGCCCGGTGGGCATCGAACTCGGCACTTCGGGCATTTCCTCGCCCGGCGATTTCATTTCCAGCGGTTTCGGCCCGGCCCTGTCACGGGCGCTCGACCGCGCCTTTGCCGAATACGTGCCGGAAGTCCTGTGGACCGACAACATGCACAACGGCTACGTCCGGCTCGATCTCGAACGCGATCATGGCCGGGCCAGCTTTGTCGCAATCGACACCGTGCTGAGCCCCGCCTACCGGGTCGGGACCTTGCGTCGCTATGCCGTCGGCAAGCGGGACGGCCAGCTTGCGCTCGATTTGATCTGAACGCGCTCCGGGCAGCCCGGCTGAGGGCTGCCCGGATACGCCAGCCGCTCAGCGTCTGGCGGCGCAGGTATCCCGATCGCTGCCATCGACATCGAGGCAGCGCCCGTCGAAACTGCCCGCCGGCACTTGCAGCCCCAGCACCGCGGCAAGGGTCGGGGCGATGTCGACAGTGTCCACCGGCGCGGGCTGTTCGAGACCTGCCATGCCCTTGCGCCAGAACAGCAGCGGTACCCGCCGGTCGTAATCCCACGGACTGCCGTGCGTGGTGACGTAATAGGGATCGGGCGTGGGGATCGGCACGACCGCGCGGTGCAGCACCGTGTAGACATCGCCCGAACGTTCCGGATCGAACGAGGCGCGAACACGCTGCTCCAGCGTCCAGTCCTGCGGCGAGCCGGACGGCATCGGCACGCGCGCCAGTTCGTCCTTGGTGTAAGCCGCCTGGACCTGCGGGTGGGCCCTGAGCTTCGTCACCAGGCGGTCGATCATCTGGGCGCGGGTTGCGGGCGGCAAGTCGCGGGCCACGTAATAGTCGCCCGAAGGGGATT
>JAQVEQ010000097.1 GCA_028697875.1 Novosphingobium sp.
ACGATTTCCCCGCGCGCGATCACGCGTCCGTTCACGCGGATGTCGGCGGCCTCGCCGATCGAGCGGTCGACCGGCAGGATATCTCCCGCCGCCAGCCGGTTCAGTTCCGCGACTGTCAGGCGCGCTTCGCCGAGCATGACCTCGACTTCGATCTCGACATGATCGATCAGTCTGGCGGGGGCGGCAGCGCCGTTTGCCGCCGGGTTCGTTATTTCTACCATTCGTGTGCCGGCCTTTCGATCCGCATTTCGAAGCGTTCGCCGGCAAGCGCGATCGAGGCCGCCTTGCGGCCCAGCGTCCTGTCGCCGGCGCGGATGTCCAGCAGGTCGCCGGCATCCGTTTCCAGAGTGATGACATCGCCCGGTCCGAGCTTTTCGAGATCGGCCAGGGCCAGGCGATTCCGTCCGAGCAGTGCCGCGATCCCGACCGGCTGGCCGTCCAGCGCATCGCGCCGCCGGGTAAGGGGCGGACGGATGGCAGGAGCGCCCGCGCGTTGCCTGGCCGCTGCGATCAGCAAGGGCTCGGTGACATCGAGCGTGAAAACCCCGGCGCCCTCGTCGAGAGCGATGGGCAATCCGAAACGGGTGGAAGCGGCTGGCGGGAATGACGTCCCTGCCGGGTCCCCGAAGAGGGCGGCCAGGCGCCGCGACAGGTCCGCTTGCCCGGCCAGCACCAGCGCCCGGACAAGGGCGGCATCGCCTGCCGTCTTCACGTCGTGCGGTTCGATCGTCCGGCCGAGCATGGCCCCGGCGAGGAGGTTGCGCGCCGGGGCATCGGGTTCGAGCCGCCATGCCCGTCCTTCGCTGGCCCGGCCCGGTGCGGCCGGGTTTGTCCGATGCCATGCGAACGGCACCGATAGCCGCCCGCTCGCCAGCCAGTCGCCCGACCAGTCGTCCAGCAGGCGCGCGACCCGCTCGACCGAGGCCGGGCCGGTGAACGCCGTTTCCGGGAGCCAGGCGCGCGCCTTGGCGGTCATCCCTGGCCCCGGATGCCGAAGAGCTGCTGGATCATGTCATTGGTGACGCTGATGATCTGGGACGAGGCCTGGAATCCGCGCTGGATCAGGATCAGGTCGCCGAACTGCGCGCCAAGGTCGACATTGGACGCCTCCAGTCTTTGGGACAGGATCGTGCCGACCCGCGTGTCCTCCGCCGAGAGGTACTGGACCTGGCCGAAGCCGTTCAGCACGAACAGCCCGTTGCTGCGCTGTTCGAGCTTCTGCGGGTCGCGGAAGTCGGCCAGGGCGATCGCGCCCAGTTCCAGCGTTTCCTCGTTGGAATAGGCGATTTCGAACTGGCCGCTTTCGTTGACGGTCAGTGTCGCGACCGAACCGGTTGCGTGACCGTCGACATCGGACGCGCGCAAGGTCGAGACGCTGCCCGAGGAATAGGACGTGATGCCGGAGAAATCGAAGGCGACCGACAGGCCGCTGGCGGCATCCTCGAATGTCAGCGTGGCATCGGCCGGGCCGACCAGGCCGTTGGTGACAGTCAGGGTTTGCGATCCGATTTCGGTCCCTTCCCCGTCGGTGACCGTGACGGTCCATTCGTCGTAGACGGTTTCGTCGCGAGTAAAGGCGATGGTCCAGACATGCTCGCCGCCGCGTTCGTCGTAAACCGAGACGTCGGGGATGGTATATTCGGTCGCGGTCGAGGACAGGTTGTCGGAGAACGTGACTTGGGTGGTTTCTTCCGGCGCGCTGGTGCGCGACTGGTCGATATTGAGGCTGGTGGGCCGCCCGGCGGAATCGAGCACGGCCAGCTTGTAGTCCGTACCGGCCAGCACGACGTAGCCTTCGTCGTCGACCACGAAGCTGCCGGTGCGGGTGTAATAGGTCTTATCGCCGTCCAGCAGGACGAAGAAGCCGTTGCCGTCTATGGCAAGGTCGAGGTCCCGCCCCGTGTCGCGCAGTTCACCCTGGGTGAAGTTGATCGACACGCTGTCGAAATTCACCCCGTGTCCTTGCCCCGTATAGCCGGAGCCATAGGCCAGCCCGCCCGAACTGCTGCCGCCGTAGACATCCGAAAAGGAGATGTCCGCCGCCTTGAAGCCCGAGGTGTTGAGATTGCTGACGTTGTTGCTGACCGTTTTCAGGCCCTGGGAATAGGCGTTCAGGCCGCTCAGGCCGATGTAGATGGAACCGAACATGTCAATTGGCCTCCCTGATTTGCGAGACTGCGCTGAGTGCGATGTTGCTGATGGTCTGGTCGTCCGCTGTCTTGATCGTGAGAGAGGGCGAACCGTCTTCGAAGGCGACGGCGGTCACCTGGCCGCTCAAGGTCACGCCACCGGCCGGGACGTCGACCATCTTGCCGAGCAGGCTGGCCGCCTGGGCACCCGATTGCGCGGCGACCAGCGTTTGCAGGGCTTCCGACATGTCCTGCGTCTGCTGGATCTGGGAAAACTGCGCGAGCTGCGAGACGAACTCGAAGTTGTCCATCGGCTTGAGCGGGTCCTGATAGGTCAGCTGCGTCAGGACGATCTGGAGCAGGGATTCGAAACTCAGGCCGAACGCGTCGGTCGCGCTCTGGGTGTTCTGGGTCGTGGTGGTCCCGGTCACATTGGCCAGGGCGTCGATGGATGAAGTTGCCATTGCCGTTATCCCGTCATGCGGACGTTTCGTGGAAGTCGAGATCGCGCAGGGTCAGCCCGAACGCGCCGAACAGTTCGCGCAGCCGTGTTTCGAGCTCGGCGCGCAGTTCGTCCGGCAGGCGTGCGAGCCGGACGAGCAGCCGCACTCCGCCTTCGACCGGGAGCCAATGGACGGCCAGGGTGCTGCCCGGTGCGGCCGCTGGGGCGCTTGGAGGCGCCTTGGCGGGCGTGGACGGGGCGGCTCTTTCGGCCATGTTCCCGGCCGGTTCGCGGGCAGACGCGGGTGCGGGTGGTGCGGGCCGCACTGTGGGAAGACCGTTTGGCGCGAGGGGCCCTTCCGCATGAGCGCGCACCGGGACTGCCGCTACCGTAGCCGAAACGGTTGACGGCGGGGCAGATGGCGCAGGTGCGGAAGGAGTGCTGCTCACGCCGGGGCTGGCGGAAGATGCCACGCCGAAAGTACCGAGCAGGGCGGCGACCGCATCGGCAAGGTGCGGTGGCAGGTCTTCCACATGGCCTGTCGGCGTGGCTGCGGCGTGGCGGTCTTCCCTTGCATCCGTGCCGCCGGAAGCGGTTTCGGACGCAAAAGCCAGTGCCGTTTCGACCAGCAGCGGCGATTGCGCGAACGGGTGTGCATCCTCCCCGATCGCAGGCCGGATCGCCGCGGCCCGTGGGGTTGCGTGGTCCATTCCGTCCGGTGCGGCTAGTTGGGCCGCTTCGATGGCGAGCAGGAGATCGAACGGCAATCCCCCTGCTTGCGCGTGATCGCCGTCGCGGACGGCAAGCGCAGTGTGCCGGGCCATACCGGGCTGGAAGGGAAGCACACCGGTCATGGCAAGAGGTTTCCGGACCAGATGGCGCTCAGGCTTGCCGCTTCGATTGCGGCCTTTTCCTCGCCCCTGCGGCGCAATCTGCGTGCGGTTTCGCGGTGCCGCGCGTGCAGCCAGTCTTCCTGGTAGCGGCTGGCTTGCCAGCGATCTTCGCGATCCCGTTCCTCGGACGTTGCGGACTCCGCTTCCGCACGGGTCCGGCCTGCCGCTTCGGCATGGCCGACCACCAGCCCGCCTTTCGCCGCAAAAGCGGTCGGGTCGAAAGTGTTGGACGCAAGCAGTTCGGCCAGCCCGGCCTCCTGCCGCAACAGCGCGTCCCTGGCCGCTTCTTCCTGGGCACTGGCGGATTGCCGCTTGTCCCGTGCGTCGGCCAAAGCCAACTCGCTTTCCGCAACGCGCAGCCCCTGCAGCCGGGCGAGCGTCAGCAGGGTGTCGCAGGCCTTGGCATCAGCGCGCATGGACGCCTCCTGCACAGATCCGTTCGAGCATGGCCCGCGTTTCCTCCGGCGGGGAGGCATGATCGGGTCGCTGCTGGAGGAAGGCGATCAGTTCGGGGTGCCAAGCGATGGCCCGGTCGATCTCCGCGCTGTTGCCCGGGCGGTAGATCCCGCTTTCGATCATCGGCCGCGCTTCCTCGTACCGGGCGAGGGCGGCATGAGCCTTGTGCGCCAGCGCGGCCTCTTCCCCGTCGAACAGGTCTGCGGTCAGGCGGCTGACGCTGCGGGCGATGTCGATGGCTGGGAAGTGGCGCTTTTCCGCCAGCGGGCGCGACAGGACGATATGGCCGTCCAGCACCGATTTCATCAGTTCGACGATCGGATCGTCGACATCGTCGGTTTCGCTCAGCACTGTCATGATCGCGGTGATCGCGCCGCCTTGCCGTGCCGCGCCGCAGCGCTCGACGATCTTCGGCAGAGCGGAAAAGACGTTGGGCGTGAAGGCGCGGATCGTCGGTGGTTCGCCGGATGCGAGCCCCAGTTCGCGCAGCGCCAGCGCGACGCGAGTGATCGAATCGACGATCAGCAGGACATGCTCACCCTTGTCGCGCCAGTGTTCGGCGAGGCCCAGCGCCTGATCCATCGCCCGGACGCGCAGGCTGGCGCTTTCGTCGGCCGTCGCCGCGACCAGCGTGAACTTGTCCCCGCCGCGTTCGCGCAAGTGCGTGCGCCACAGCTTTTCGACCTCGCGCCCGCGTTCGCCGACGAGGCACAGCACCACCCGGTCGCAGGCGACCTGATGCGCCACCTGATCGATCAGGCTGGTCTTGCCGACGCCGCTGGCGGCGAAAATGCCGATCCGCTGGCCCTTGCCCAGCGGCAGCAGTCCGTCGATGGCACGGATGCCGGTGACCAGACGATCCTTCGCAACGACGCGGTCGAGCGGGGCGAGCATGCGGCCCGCGCGGGGACGGTGGTTTTCGGCCAATATGGCGGGCCCCTTGTCGAGTGGCCGCGCCAGGGCATCCACTGCGCGTCCGGCGAAGCGCTCGCCCGCCGGGATGTCCTCTGCATGGCACGACTTGCGCACGCAGGCGCCGAGCCGCAGCCGCCTGACGCCGGAAAAAGGCATCAGGCGCAGCCGTTCCCGTTCGACCGAAACGACTTCGGCGATAACCGGCTCGCCCGGTCCGCCGGAGTCGATCTCGCAATAGTCGCCGATGCCGGCCACGGGGCCGTCTGCCTCGACATATTCGCTGCCGATCCGGGTCAGCGCGCCGGTGCGCAGTGTGAAATCGGCCCGTTCGAGCGCGGCCACATAGGGGTGGGCCTTCATGGCGTGTCCCCGTTCCCGGCCATGGAATCGAGCAGGCGCGACAGGCGCGGCCATTGTTCGGCGATGCCGGCTTCGATCCGTCCCAGCTTGAGGTCGATCGTGCATTGCCCATGCGCGAGCGCGGGGTCGGCGTGCAACTCGACATCCGGGAGCCGGGCGGCAAGTTCGGCCAGGGCCTGCGGATCGCCGAAATCCTCCGCCGGAATGCGCACGCGGATGACGAGGGCGCTGTCGATCTGCCGCAATTGATGATGCACGCTGTCCGCGGCCATATCGCCATATCGGTTGTTTTGTCCGAATATGGACGCCAATGCGGTTTGTGCGACTTCCAAGGCCAGCACTTCGAGCTTTTCGATCTGGCCGGCAAGTGTGGCCTGCGCGCCGTCCAGCGCCGCTGCCAGCGTCTGCAGGCGCTCTTCCGCCCGTGTGTCTGCCTGTTCCCTCCCCGTGCGTTCCCCGCGAGAGAAGGCGTCCGCCTCGCGCGCCTCGGCGGCGAGCGCGGCGCTCTGCAATCGTGCGGTGAGTTCATCCACTTGCCGTTCGAGCTGGGCGAGGCGCGGATCGTCCCGTGCAATGGCCGGCGGCGGCGCAGGAGTGTGCTCCATGGGCGGAGTGGGGGGGCGCTCAACCGGCGCCGTTTCAGCCTCCGTCGACTGCTCGCGGGCGGGAGCTGCGGCGAAAGGCCGCACTGCGGCCTGGGCCGTGCCGTCACCGGCCTTGAGTAGCGCGATCATGGCCAGATACTCCATTGCCTGAGCGCCGCGCGGGCAAGGTCGAGCAACGACGGTTTGGCCGGTTCGGCCGGCTGGGCGGCAATAGCCGTGTGATGAGCGGCCCGGATTGCATCGCGGACGGCGGGTGTGAGTGTGCAATTGCCTCCGCCGTCCGTCTCGCAAGCGGCGACGATTTCCGCCAGCCACGGCGAATAGGCGGCATGTTCCCGGCGGAAGCTGCCTGCGGCTTCGGAGAGTGCGGCGGCCTTGTGCGTGGCCAGCACCCGGTCGAGAGCGATCCGGCGCTCCATCGGCAGGCGCTTGCGGATTGCCTTGCGGTCACCTGCGGGCATGGTGCTCCATTGCGCCAGCAGGTCGTCCAACTCGAGCGTGGCTTCAGCCATTGCCTGCCCCTTCCAGCTGCGTGGCAAGGAGGTCGGCGAAGGTGGCCTGTTCGCTGTCGTCCATCTTCGGGCGGCGGCGCAGGAGGATGACGATGCCCAGCGCAAGGCCCGCCAGCAGGAGCAGGAACCACCCGCTCGCCGCCGCCGCGAGCACCGGGTTTCCGCCCGCTGTTCGGCTGGGTACGGGCAATGCCGGACTGTCCGGCCGCAGGGCGCCGGACGGAGCCGGTGCTGAATCCCATTGCGCGTCCCCGGCCATGTCGAGCGGCCCGGTTTCGAACCGCAGCACGTCGCCTTTTGCCGGGTCGAGCGCCAGTGCCGCGCCGATTGCGGAACGCAGGAGCGAGCGGTTGTCCTCGTTGAGATCGGCCTCGGTGCGCAAGGCCGCGCGCAGGCTGAAATTGCGTTCGCCCGCCTGCCCTTTTTCGCTGCCGTCTCCGCTCTCTCCGCTCTCTCCGCTCTCTTCGCCGTTGCCGCTGTTGGCGATCCCTGCGCCGGGCGCCCACCCCTGGGCCGCGACGCGGATGGCGAATGGCACCCCCGGCAGGAGCTTTTCGGCGGCACTTTGCGCACGGGCCCGGAAGTAGGCTTCCAGCGCGCCCCGTTCGTCCAGCATGGCGCCGGGTTCCCCTGTCGGCACGGAGGGGCTGATGAGGTCGCCCTTGTCGTCGAGCACGGCGACATCGCGCGCCGAAAGTTCCGCGACCGTCGAGGCGATCAGGCGCTGGATCCCTTCCACTTGCCGTGCCTGAAGCGGGCGGCCCCGGACCGCCTGGATCGTCACTGCGGCCTTGGGGCCGGTCCTCGCCGTGCGGAACAGGCTCCGTTCCGGCAGAGAGAGATGGACGCGGGCGAAGGAAATCCCGTCCATCATCATGATCGTGCGGGCCAGTTCGCCTTGCAGGGCGCGCTGGTAGTTCACCTTCTCGGCGAATTCGGTCAGGCCCATGTCGGCGTCGTTGAACAGCTCGAACCCGACCACGCCGCCCATCGCGATGCCGGACCCGGCGATAGTGACGCGTGCGCGGTCGACTTCGTCCTCGGGCACGAGCACGCGATGGCCGTCGTCGGCCAGGCGGTAGGGGATGCCTTGCTTTTCCAGTTCGCCGACGATCTGCGCGGCGTCGGCTTCGCGGATGTCCTCGTAAAGCACGGCGTAGCCTGGCCGCAGGAACGCGAAATAGACGAGCGCCAGCACCCCGACGACAGCGGTGAAGAGGGTCCCGAAAACGATGATCTGCCTGCGTTGCATGGCCGGTGGCGCCTGTTCCTGTCCGCTGCGTCAGAGCTGCATGTTCATGAGTTCGCGGTAGCTCTCGACCAGCCGCTGGCGGACCTGCATCGCCAGTTCGACGGACAGCCGCGCCTCTTCGAGCGCGTAGGTCACCTGGTGGACCGGCACATTGTCGTCGAGGGCGAACCGGCGCACGAGATCGTCGGCGTTCGCGATCTTTGCGTTGATGTTGTCGAGGCTGGTGGAAAGGATCGAGGCGAAATCGCCCTGCGCCTGTGCGGGCAGGGGCTGCGCCTCGAGCCCGAGACGGGTGATGAGCGGCGCCGTGCCGTCCGCCCCGATGGCCGCGATCGCGCTGGTCTCGATCACGACTGCCGCCCCAGTTGCAGTGCGCTGGAATAGATCTGCTGCGCCGCCGCCATCGCCACCAGGTTCGCCTCGTAGGCGCGGCTGGTCCTGACCATCAGGGTCATTTCCCCGGCATGGCTGACATTGGGATATGTGACGAAGCCTTGCGCGTCGGCGTGGGGGTGGCCGGGTTCGTAGACGCGCTTCACGCCGTTGTCCTGGGCCTCGATCCCGTAGACGCGGACTCCCTGGGGATGGACCGGTGCGCTTGCCGTCTCGTCCGCCAGCACGCGGTGGAAGCTTTCGACTGGACCCGAAACGAGGCGCTTGGGGATGTAGCTGCCGCCGTCGCCCGTGCGCGTCGTGTTCATGTTGGCGAGGTTCTGCGCGATCACTTCGAGCCGGCGCCATTCGACGTCGAGCCCGCTGCGGCTGATTTCCATCGCTTCCATTACTGGCCTCCTCTCACGATCAGGCGGTTCATCTGCATCTGGCGGTTGAGGACATCGATCAGCGCCGCGTAACGCAGCGCCGTCTGCGAGGCGCTGGCCATCTCGAGGTCGAGACGCAGCGCGGGCTCACTCGTTTCGGGAACGGTGCGGACATATTCGGGATCGACGGCGCGGATCGCGTCCGGCCCGCTTTGCGCGGCCTGGCGAAGCTGTTCCTCGAAGTTCACGCGCAGCGCCCGGTAGCCTTCGGAATTCGCATTGGCGATGTTCTGCGCTACGGCCGAGGCTCGCATCGCCAGCCCGTCGAGGGCCTTGGTCAGGAGGAGGGCGGAGATCTCGTCCATCGGCTGTCCTATTGCACCAGGATTTCGGCATGAAGCGCACCCGCGGCCTTGAGCGCCTGCAGGATGCTGATCGTGCGCCGGGTATCGACGCGGGCCTTGGCCAGCCCCTGCACCAGCGAGCCGACCGAAGTGTTGGGGAAGGTCAGCACCGCGTCCTGCCCGCCCTGGTCGACTTCCAGCTTGGTATTGGTGACGATCAGGCTCGACACGTCGCTGGCGAAACCGCCGATGAAGCTCGGCTGGGAAGCGTAGTTTTCGCTGGTGACAGTGACCTTGATGTCGCCTTGCGAGATCACCGCGCTGGAAATGCGAACGTCCGATCCGGCTACGACCGTCCCGGTACGCTCGTTGATGACGACCCGTGTCGAGCCGTCGGGTTCGACCGCAACGTTCTCGATCTGCGAGACGAAAGCGGCGAGTTGCCCGCGCGGGCGGTTGAAACGGATCGTCACTTCGTCGGCATTGCGCACTTCGGCCATTCCGTAACCCAGCACCGCGTCGATGGCCGAGGCGATCCGCTGGGCGGTGGTGAAGCTGGGTTCGGCAAGCAGGAACGAGAGGCTGCCGTCGCCCTTGACGATCGAGGCGTCGACCGCGCTTTCCACCGTCGCCCCGCCGGGCAGCACCGCGCTGGTGGGATAGTTGCGTTGCTGGCGGTTGAGATTGGCTTCGAAATCGTAGCCGCCGACCGTCAGCGATCCTTGCGCCAATGCATAAGGCCTCTGGTCCGGCCCGACCAGCGGGGTCATCAGCAGGGTCCCGCCGGCCAGCGAACGGGCGTCCCCGATCGAGGAAACCACCGCGTCGATCCGGTCGCCTGGATTGGCGGAAGGAGGCAGCGTCGCGGTAACGATCACGACCGCGACGTTGCGGCTGTTGATCTGGTCTTCGCCGACTGCCGTGCCGAGGCGGGAGAGCACGTTGCGCAAGGCTTGCCGCGTGACTTCGTTGCGCCGCGTGTCGCCGGACCCGGCAAGACCGGTGACGATCCCGTACCCGATCAGGGCATTGTCGCGCCATCCGTCGAAGCGCCCCAGCGCCTTGAGCGGCACGCCCTGCGCCAGCGCCGCCTCGCTGGCGAACAGTGCCAGCACGGCCAGTAGCAGGGCCTGCAACCGGAAGAGAGGAGAGGGGCGGCGCATCAGCCGATCCCAAGGAAGCTGAGGATGCGGTTCACCAGCCCCGGCTTCGCGCTACGGCTGACGAAGCCCTTGCCGTCATAGTCGATCTGGGCGTCGGCAATGCGCGAGGACAGCACGACATTGTCTGCCGAAATGTCGCGTGGCCTGATCCGTCCGCGCACGCCGATCGACGTGTTCTCGCCGTTGATCAGCATCTGCTGCGTGCCTTCGATCAGGAAATCGCCATTGGGCGCAAGGCCGGTGACTTGCGCCGTCATCCGCGCCACGAACTGTTCGGTGCGCACGACCTCGCCCTTGCCGCCGTAGCTGCCGCCGAATTCGAGCTTGGCGGATTCATCGATCCCGCCCGCGGCGAAACTGCCGCCGAAGTCGGTCTTCTTGGAGGAATTGTTCTGCAGCTTGCTGGAGGCACTGGCCGCCTCGTAGATGAGGACCGTGACCGCATCCCCCACGCCGCGGGCCTTGTCGTCCGCCGCGACCGCAGGCCATGCGCCGCCGGAAAAGAGCTGGTCGGCATGGCCCGGCGCAGGCAGCTCGGCGATGCTCAGGACCAGCAGGCAGATAGGGAAACGGCGGCTCATCGCGCGCTCTCCGCCGTCCCGGTCGTGGCCAGCGGTGCAGCCAGTATCTGTCCGTCTGCGGTCCGCACGAAGATTGCCCGGCCTGTGCGCGACGGCTGCAGGGCGTGGACTTCGCGTTCGATCCGCACGGGGCCTTCGCGCACCGACAGGACGAGCGTGCGCCCGCTTTCCACGATCTCCCCTGCCCGTACGGCGACGCGGCCGAGGTAGGTCCCGGCAGACAGCGGACGCGCCAGTTCGGTGGCGCCCGCCGACGCGTCGTAGCGCAAGGGCAGCGGCCTTGCCGTGTCCTTCTTGCAGGCCGCGGGAACCAGGACTTCGCCGGTCACATAGGCCCCTGCAGGCAAATTTTGCCGGAGCGCGAAGCACTCGCGTCCGGCGCGCCGATCCTCACCCCCCGTTCCGGCGGCACGCGCCGCGAACCGCTGAGGCCCCTCATGGAGGAGGCGCAAGTCCCGTCCGGGCACGCGCCGGCGCAGGAGCGCGGCGCGCCGTCCGGCGCTCAATTCGATAGCA
>JAQVEQ010000329.1 GCA_028697875.1 Novosphingobium sp.
GAGGATACGGTTCCCCGCCTCGACGTTCTCGTCAACAATGCCGGGATTACCGGCTTTGAAACCGCGATGCGGTCGCACGATCCCGAAAACGCCAGCCTCGAAGACTGGCGCGCGGTCCACGCCACCAACCTCGACGGCACCTTCCTGGGCTGCCGCTTCGCGATCCGGGCGATGAAGAGCCAGGGCACCGGCTCTATCATCAATATCTCGTCGCGCTCGGGCCTTGTCGGCATTCCGGGCGCGGCGGCCTATGCCTCTTCCAAGGCAGCGGTGCGCAACCATTCGAAATCGGTAGCTCTCTACTGCGCCCAACAAGGCTGGGAAATCCGCTGCAATTCGATCCACCCGGCCGCCGTGCTAACCGAAATCTGGGAACCGATGCTCGGCCAAGGGCCCGACCGGGCAGAACGGATGGCGGCGCTCGTCGCCGATACCCCGCTCAAGCGTTTCGGCATGCCGGAGGAAGTCGCGGCGATAGCGCTCATGCTCGCTTCGGACGAAGCAGCCTATATCACCGGATCGGAATTCAACGTCGATGGCGGCCTGTTGGCCGGCTCCGCGGCATCGCCGGGATAGGACGGATCAGGCGACGAGCTGTGAGAAATCCGTCAGCGCCGCATCACGCAGACCGCGCCAGACCCGCGCGGCCTGCACGGTTTCGGGCACGTCGTGCACGCGCAGGATATGCGCGCCGGCCTCCATCGCCTTGACCGCCAGCATAATCGAGCCGCCGAGCCTTTCGTGGGCCTGCGCCTCGTAGGACAGCGCGCCAATCATGCGCTTGCGACTGACGCCGACAAGCAGCGGCTGGCCGAGCGCATGGAACAACGGCAGCGCATTCATCAGCGCGAGGTTTTCCGCCAGGGTCTTGCCGAAGCCGATACCCGGATCGAGCACGATCTTTTCACGCGTGACACCCGCCGCGATCGTGGCGTCGCGCCGTTCGGCGAGCCAGTCGAACACATCGAGTACGACATCGGCGTAATTGCCGTTCGAATGCAGATCGTCCGCCTTGCCCGGCGCATGCATCAGCACCACCGGCGCGCCCGATGCAGCGGCAAGCTCAAGGCTGCGCGGATCGTAGCGCAGCGCCGAGACATCGTTGATCACGTGCGCGCCGGCCTGCAGCGTGGCTTCCATGACGGCGGGCCTGCGCGTATCGACGCTGATCGCCGCGCCCATCGCGGCAAGCTGCTCGACCATCGGCACCACGCGCTTCAGTTCATCGCCTTCCCAGACGGCACCGGCCCCGGGACGGGTAGATTCGCCACCCACGTCGATCATCGCCGCGCCCGCCTCCAGCATGGCCGAGGCATGATCGCCGGCGACCTGCGGATCGTCGAGGAACGCGCCGCCGTCGGAAAAGCTATCGGGCGTCATGTTGAGAATGCCCATGACCTGCGGCTGTTCGAGCCGGATCGTGCGCGCGCCACATTGCAGCGGCGTTGTCGCATATTCGGTGTATATGTAGGAAGTGAGACGCGGGGATCGGGTTCCGCGGTCGAAAGAGGACAGGGAGTGGGACATGGCCGTGAATGATGAAACCGGGTTTTATGCGCTGGGGCAGGGATGTCCCATGCACGGGGACGATTACATGAGAGAATGCTCCATGTGCGGCTCCGAATTCTGCCGCGCCTGTTTTCCAAAGTCGGCAGTTTGTCCGGATTGCGCGGACCAGGAAGAGGACGACGAGGAAGAGGAGGAGACCGGCCCCGATTTCGATGACGTCAGCGATCTGGACAAGGTTCTGGATAAGGGCGATTTCGAAGAAGTCGAGGAAGACGAAGACGCGGAAGACTTCGAGGACGAGAAAGACTGAACGGCATCCGTTCGTTGCCCGGCCTGTTTCCCAAAAAGCGCAAATTCGTCGCATCTACTCGTGGAATCCCCTATGATGCTTCGGTCGTAGTGCGTGATTCGTGACAATGGGCCGAAACATGTCCGACCAGACAACACCAATGATGGGGCAGTACCGGCGTATCCGGGGTGAAGTGGATCCTGATACGATCCTTTTTTTCCGGCTCGGTGATTTCTACGAGATGTTTTTCGACGACGCGAAAGAGGCGTCGCAGATTCTCGACATCGCGCTGACCAAGCGTCAGGGCATTCCAATGTGCGGGGTGCCGTATCACGCCGCCGACTCCTATCTCGCCAAGATGATTCGCGCTGGACGCAAGGTGGCGATTTGCGACCAGGTCGAGGACCCTTCACAGGCAAAAGGCATTGTGCGGCGCGAGATCACGCGCGTGGTTACCCCCGGCACGGTCCTCGAGGAAAATGTACTCGAGTCGAACCGCCACAACTACCTGGCTGGCCTGTGCGACGCGGAAGGCCGGTTCGGGCTCGCGCTGCTCGATCTTTCCACCGGCGCTTTTCACGTGGAAGAGAGCCCCGACATATCGGCGTTGCAGGACAATCTCATGCGTTGCGCTCCGGCGGAATGCGTGGTCCCGGAAGAGCGGCGCGACGCACCGGAATTTGCCGCGCTGCTCCGGGCATCGGGAGGGACGTTGCTGAGTTCACACGAGGATTGGACGTTTGAATATGAAGCCGCCTGCGATTT
>JAQVEQ010000330.1 GCA_028697875.1 Novosphingobium sp.
CAGCGACGGGCTGTGGAAGGAGAACATGAGCACCGGCAGTCCGGCATCGATGGCGATATCCACGCCGCGCAAGGCCTCGTCTGGTGTGACGCCTTCGGGGGTCAGCGGGATGCGTTCGAGCAGCCCGGCATGGGCAAGCAGGCCGCGTGCCGAGGGCGTGCGCCACAAGCGTGGATAGATGGCATTGCCTATCTGCCGCAGCGGGCCCCAGTAGACCGTGGTCAGCGGCAGTTCGAGCAGGCTGCGCTCGGGATCGACCCAGTAAGGCTGCAAAGGGTGATACCGGTAGTTCGGCCCACCCGCGCTGCTGTAATCGAAATGGGCGCGCACCGATGTGTCGATGGCGATGCCGAATTCGCGCAGGATCTCCACTGTGCGCGGGCCCAGCCCATAGCGGCCGGCGCGGTAGATCAGGGGGGCGGCGCCGAATGCCTGCTCGATCTGGTCGCGTAGCGTGCGGAACTTTGCGCGTTCCAGCTCGAAGGGCAGGTTGCCCGAATAGCTGTTGAACTCGCTGACTTCCTCTTCGAACGGCGGATTGACCCAGGGGTGCAACTGCACCCCGACTTCGGCCCGACCGTTCGACACGGCATCGCGCAGGATTTCCGAAGCGATGCTCGAGCAGGCGACCGGATAGTCGATCAGATAGACGGGAACGACGCCGAAGCTTTCGCAGAACTGCTGGAATTTGCGCAAGGCCGGAACGGTGACGAGGCTATGCTTTTCCCGGTCCAGCGGTGCGTTCCAGTCGAACTCCTCCTCGGTGTCGACAGTCACGATGAAACGCTGACCGAAGTCCTTCTTGAAGACGGCAAGGGCATCGTTGCCCGGTGGTTCCAGGAGGTTGGGCCCTGGCACAGCAGACTGTCCCCTTGTTTGCATCGTGTCTGAAACCGTTACCAGGCAGGAACGCGAGGTGCGGGATGAGTGTGGATAGCGCTCATAAGTTGCTATTTCCTGCATCGGCGGGGGTCAAGCCGGGCAGCCACAGGCATAGCGCATTATCCTTGCGTTGCATGCCCCCTCCCGCGGCCGCCGCCTCGGCAGCGGCGAGGCGCAAGGTGAAGCCCATTCCGAACATCCCGGCCGAAAGCGATTGCCCGCGCTCGCCCGGCGCGGTGCCGAACAGCGCCTCGTCGTCGCGCTCGGCCAGCGCCTTGGGCAGGACGATGTGGACCGCGGCGTGTGTGTCTTCCTGCACCCAGTTCAGCGCCAGTGTCTCGGCAGGGGCCATGGCGCCGGCAAGGGCGGCGAACAGGCGCCAGACCAGCCGCTCCGCCTCCATCTTGTCCAGATGCACGGGCAGTGACGACGGGGCCATGGCCTGATCGACGGAAAAGCCGCTGCCGCGCGGATCGGTCCATGACCGCAGCCGTGCGATGGTCTGCGTTACGACCTCGGCCAGATCGCATTCCCCGGCCTCGAGCGTGAGGACACCCGTTTCCAGCTTTACCAGCCGGTCCAGCTCTTCGAACCCGGCGAGGATATGCGCGCAGTCGCTGGCGATCGCGGCGGCAAGGGCACGGTATTCGTGGGGGGCGGGGCCGTAGAGCTGTTGCTGCACGATCTCCGCGGCGACCTGGATGGCATTGGCAGGCGTGCGCAGTTCGTGGAGGATCTCACGCATGCGGTCCGCTTCGCTGGGCGGTGTGGCGGCGACATCGGCCTCGGCGGGGGCCGTGGGGCGACGCATTCGGCCGCAATAACCGGTAAAGTGCCCGCCTGTGGGATCGAAGCGGGGGACGGCATCGATCTGCCACTCACCGCATACCGCCGGCGCGCCATTGACCTGCAGGCGTGCCGAACGCAGCGGCTGGCGCTGGCGCATGGCTGCGCCCGGCGGGGGCGAGTAGCCGTCATCGTCGTTTGCGGCAAGGTTGAGCCCGAACAGTGCGGGGCCATGGGGACCGTCGGCCCAGCGGATGCGGCCTTCGGGATCGGTGGCAAAGTCGACGGCCTCTGCGCGTCGCAAGGCAGGAGGTACGGCATCGCCCAGCGGCAGGCGGGGAGCATCGGTCCCCATGGCGCCGCGCTGTTCGGGCGCGCCCTGCGCTTCGCGGGCCTTGCGAAACTCCTCGATCCGCCGGACGATGGCGCCGATGCCCGCCTCGCTGGAGACGGTAGCGGCAGGCGCGGGCGGGGCGGCTTTTTCCCGGGCCGCCCGCGCTCTCGCCCATTCGCTGAGCGAGGTGGGCGGCGGCGGATTGTCGGCGAAGTCTAACAGCTCCAGGACGTCGTCCGAAATGTACTCGTCCTCCGGCATGGCTCCGGGGGGCGGGGCTTCGGGAGAGGCCGGTTCCGCGACCGTTTCCGCCGCATTCGCCGCGATGGGAGGCAGCCCGCGATCGTGCACGCCAAGCCGTTCCAGCAGCAAGTCCACGGCGGGCGACAAGTCGCGCCGGTGGCGCAGGATGCCGCGTGCGCGCACGGGCAGTGCGGGGATCAGCGTGAGCCACTCGGCATCGGTCAGTCTGGCGATGCCGATGGCGGCGCTGGCAACGTCGGTTTCGGCCTGTGCAAGCTTGCCGAGCAGGCGGGGGTTGGTGATCGGCTGTAGCGGC
>JAQVEQ010000331.1 GCA_028697875.1 Novosphingobium sp.
CTTCGGCGCGGGCAAGGTGAACGTTCGTACGGCGCCTGCCGGTACCGGCATCATCGCCGGCGGTCCGATGCGCGCCGTGTTCGAGAGCCTGGGCGTCGCTGACGTCGTCACCAAGTCGGTGGGCACCTCGAACCCGTACAACATGATCCGTGCCACCTTCGACGCGCTGACCAACCAGACTTCGCCGAAGTCGGTTGCCCAGCGTCGCGGCAAGAAGGTCGCCGACCTGCTTGGTCGCGGTGGCGCCAGCGAGGTGGAGGCTGAAGCCGCCGCCGAAGCCATCGTGGAGTAAGACTCATGGCCAAGATCAAGATCAAGCAGATCGGTTCGCCGATCCGTCGCCCCGAGAACCAGAAGAAGATCCTTATCGGTCTGGGCCTGGGCAAGATGCACAAGGTCGTCGAGCTTGAGGATACCGCCGAAGTGCGCGGTGCCATTGCCAAGCTTCCGCACATGGTTGCGGTCGTCGACTGATCCCTTCGGGTATCGCAAGAACAGAGAAAGGCCTCGGTGGAAACGCCGGGGCCTTTCCTTTTCGGGCACGGGGTGAGAGCGCTCTTTCCCCTGTGCGCGGCTATGCTATCGCGGGCTGCAGATTCCTTTTTGGAGCAAGTCTTGAACGTCAAGTTGCTGGCAATATCGGTCTTGTGTGTCACGTCGTTCGCATCGGCGGGGTGCACGCAACCGGCGCAGAGCAGTTCCGACGATGTCGCGCCCGAAGGGGCTACGGCGGTCGCGTATTGCGGAGACAGGCGCGCGGACAAGGAAACGCTCGCCGTCATGCGCCAGTCCGACGAGGACCTGATCAAGGCGCTCAAGGGGAAGGGCGATCCCGTCGCCGAGGCGAACAAGGCGCTCGAGGCAGGCGATTACCGGCTAGCGGCCGCGACGACGCCGGAGGGCATTTCGACCGAACTCTACGGCGTGCAATGCCGCGTTCTGGGCGGCCTGAAGCCGTGGACGGTGCGCGCGCTGGCCTTCGTGCCCGACGAGGCCGTGGCCATGGGGCGGGGGCCCGACGACAAGGTCACCGATTTCGGACGCCGCTATAACACTGCGGTCCTCAGCGATCCGCGCTATCCCTATGCCGATGTGTGCCGTGAACTCGAGCGGGCGGGGCCCGAGCCCGATTTCTCCGAAGCGGCGACGAAAGGCATCGAGCTGCCTTACGGCTTTGCCGAGCTTGGCCCGGCACGCATGGCCCATGGCCTGGGCGCGGCGGCGCGGCGCGGCTCTGTCTATGACATCCGGGTGCTGATCAATCGCGACAAGCAGGATGTCGATGCGCCCGACATGTTCGGGATGACGCCGCTGGCATGGGCGATCGCCTATCACCGCTGGCCCGCCGCCGAAGCGCTGCTCAAGGCCAAGGCGAGCCCGACCGGGAGCGTTTGCCAGACCGCGATCGACCGCGAATCGCCGCTGCAGGTGGCGCGGATCATGCGCTGGTCGGCGATGATCCGCCGGCTGCGCCCGCTCGTCACCGAAGAGGAATTCGCGAACCTGCGCCAGAAGCCGCGCTGGGACGACAAGAGCCTGACCGAATTCAACCACGCGCTGACCGAACTCAAGGAGCGCTATGCAAAAGACCTGCGCAATCAGAGCTTCTCGCGCCACGACTTGCTGTTCGAGGTCGACGAAAAGGGCAATTCGACCGCGTGCACGCTGACGCCCGAATCGGTCTCTCCGGAATTCGACAAGGAGCTGTGTGATCTGGCGATCGAGATCGTCCACTGGGCGCCGGCCCGCGATGCCTTCGGCGTGACCGTGCCGGAGAGCGCCAAGCTGGTGGTCGGCTTCGGCGGCCGCTGAGCGCCGTCAGTGCCGGGCTGATTCGGTCGGCGATTCGCTTCGGCGGCATTCGGCCCAGACGTTCATGCGCGCGCTGGTCAGAAGGTCGGGCATCTCGACGCTCGCCACTTTGCGGCAGTTCGCGGTGATGTAGGCGGTAACCGCGTCGATCACTTCCATGTTCGGGGGATCCTGGCGCGGCTTGTCCGGCATGACGACGATCCCTGGCTTGAGAGAGAGTACGCGCCGGGCCTCGGCGATCGTGGAAAGGTGGCTCACGTCCTTTTCGATCAGGTGGCCGAGGTGATGCGGGAATACCAGCGGCGTCGGGAAGCGATGCCCGGTCAGCACATAGAGCTGCGAGGGACCGTCCACGACGAAAAGGTCTCCACTCTTGTCATGCATGCGGATGGCCTCGACGAGCTGCGCCATGGCCCGCCTGGATTGCCGCGTATGCTCGAAGTCGAAGGCGTGCGCCGTCTGCAGCGACCACAAGGTGAGGGCGGCAAGCGCTATGGGGCCGCCATACCGGCGCTTGAAGAAATCGGCGGTGCAGATGCTCAGCGGCACCATCAGCGGCAGCGAATAGTGCATGTAGAAGTTGGGCACCGATACCAGGCCGAGCAGGGCTGCCAGCAGCCACCAGCCCGTGAACCTTACGCCTTCGCCGCGCCAGGTCGCGAAGGACAGCGTGGCAACGACGATGACGGGCGCCAGGATGGTGAAAGTCACCAGCGCCCGCATCACGCCGGGATAGAGGAACTCGGGC
>JAQVEQ010000332.1 GCA_028697875.1 Novosphingobium sp.
TCTTGAGGCGGTCCTGATAGAGCCATGGCGTCGGGCGCGGGCCGCCGATCAGCACCATGTCGTCGATACCCCCGGCATAGGCGACGATGCGCACGCGCAAGTGGCCGAGGTCGGCGGCGCGGCGGAAGGCCTGCCAGTCCTCTATCGAGGTGCCCATGTCGGCAATCGCGGTCACGCCCTGCGCCAACAGCGCGAGCTGCGCTTCGCCGAGCGCGGTGTCGCGGTCTTCGGGGCGGGGCGCCGGCTTCTTCGCCTCCACCAGCGCGGTCGCGGCATCGATGAACACGCCCGCCGGCGCCTTGCTGCTCGCCACGCGCAGGATCTCGCCGCCGGCGGGATCGGGCGTGGCGGGGGTGATCCCGGCTGCGGCTATCGCGGCGCTGTTGGCCCAGCCGGCATGGCCGTCGACACGCGTGAGCCAGGCGGGCCTGCCGCCGGTTACCTGATCGAGCTCGGCGGCCGTGGGCATCCGGTCCAGTCCCCAGCGGACCTGGTTCCACCCCGTGCCGAGGATCCACGGGAGGTCCGTATGGGCCGCGGCCCAGGCAGCGATGCGCGACAAGGCCTCGTCCAGCGATTCCGTTTGCGACAGGTCGAGCGTCATGCGGGCAAAACCCGTCGCCATGACATGGCCGTGCGCGTCGATCATGCCGGGCACGACCACGCGCCCCTCGCCATCAAGCATGTAGTCGACGCGCTGCGGACGCTTGTCGCCCGTGTGATAGACTTCGGCAACGCGCCCGTCGGGGGCGATCAGGAAGGCCTCGAAGCGGTCTATGCCGCCCTTGCCGTCCGGCGTCAGGCCGTCGACGTTGTCGATCAGCGTCCCGGCAACGGGAGGCTCTTCCTCGACCTTTTTCCGCTTCGCCCAGGCCGGCGCGGCCACGAGTGCGCATGTCAGTGCGACTGCAAGGGCGGTCCGTTTTATGGCCGCGCGCTTCGTGACGTTCACTTTCGGCCCTTCTTCGGCAGCCTCTTGATGATGGCGCTGGTGTCCAGCCGCCCGCCGCCCATCGCCTGGATGTCGGCGAAGAACTGGTCGATCAGCGCCGCCACCGGCAGCGAGACGCCGAGGCCCCGGCCTTCCTCAAGGCTGAGGCCGAGGTCCTTGCGCATCCAGTCGATCGCGAAGCCGAAATCGAATTCGTCCTGATCCATCGACTGCCAGCGGTTGTCCATCTGCCAGGACTGCGCCGCACCGCCCGAGATCGCCTCGTAGACCTTGTCCATGTCGAGATGCGAGGCCTGCGCGAAGCGCACCGCCTCGGCCAGCGCAGCGACATTGCCGGCGATGCAGATCTGGTTGGCCATCTTGGCGATCTGGCCCGAGCCCGCCTTGCCGACATGGACGATGCGCTGCGAATAGCTTTCCATCACCGGCCGCGCGGCCTCGATGGCATCCTTGCGTCCGCCGCACATCAGCGTGAGCGTGCCGTTCTCGGCGCCGATCTGCGATCCGGTCATCGGCGCGTCGACACAGTGGATCTGCAAGTCGCGCGCTTCCACCGAGATCTGCCGCGCGATTCGTGCCGATACGGTGGTGTGATCGATGAAGACGCCGCCTTTCTTGAGCATGCGGAACACGCCGTTGGGGCCGAGCACAACATCGGCGAGATCATCGTCGTTGCCCACGCAGGTGATCACCACTTCGGCATCCTGCGCCGCGTGCGCCGGGTTTGCGGCGATCCGGTGGGCGAGGCCGGGGTTGTCCTCCGCCCACTTTTGCGCGCGCTGCGGGGTGCGGTTGAAGATCGTCAGTTCATGGCCGGCCTCTGCGATGTGCCGGGCGATTGCGCCGCCCATCACGCCCAGGCCGATCATGGAAACCTTGCGCGGCTCGACTTTGCGCGGTTCGGCAGGGCTGGCGGTCATGGAGCTATCCGTCATTGGGCGCCTTCTAGCTGTTTTTGCGGGAAAGCAAACCGGTGGTGTAAAGCTTTCAAGCCGAGTTTCCTTTCAATTTATCACCGTTTCCGGTAGGCGCGCCAGCCTATGCAACAGTCAGCGCTCAATATCGCTCCCGGGGCCGATGCCGCCCTGCTCACCGCAGCCGATGTACGCGCGGCGGCCGAGCGAATTTCGGGCTCGGTCGTGCGCACCCCCACGCTGCACAGCGCCACGCTGAGCGCGATCACCGGTGCCGACATCTGGCTCAAGTTCGAAAACCTTCAGTTTACAGCGGCTTACAAGGAGCGCGGTGCGCTCAACGCGCTGCTCCAGCTCGACGAGGAGCGCAAGGCGCGCGGCGTGATCGCGGCCTCTGCAGGCAACCATGCGCAGGGTCTGAGCTATCACGGAACCCGGCTCGGCGTGCCGGTGACGATCGTCATGCCCAAGACCACCCCGCTGGTGAAGGTCATGCAGACCGAGAGCGTGGGCGGCAAGGTCGTGCTCGAAGGCGAAAGCTTTGACGAGGCCAATGCCCATGCCCGCAAGCTGGAAGAGCAACTGGGACTTACCTTCGTCCATCCGTTCGACGATCCCCACGTGGCGGCCGGGCAGGGTACGGTTGCGCTCGAAATGCTCGAGGACGTGCCCGAAATCGATACG
>JAQVEQ010000098.1 GCA_028697875.1 Novosphingobium sp.
TTCGACAGGTCGGGTAAATTGCGGATATTCGAGAAGACCTTCTTCGAAGCTCTCTTCGGTACCGCTTGAAGGCGCGCCCATTACGCCGGGAAGCAGGCGAATGCAAGCGTCGAGTATCATCAGCGCGGCAGGTTCCCCGCCGGACAGCACGACATCGCCGACCGCGATCTCTTCCACCGGCCTGCCTTCGAAGATCCGCTCGTCGAATCCCTCGAACCGGCCGCACAGGATGGTCACGCCCGGCCCTGCCGCCAGCTCGCGAATCCGCTCCTGCGTGATCGGCTTGCCGCGCGGGGTCATGGCCAGCACCGGGCAATCGGGATGGGCTGCCAGCGCGTGATCGACCGCCCGGGCAAGGACATCGACCTTGAGCACCATCCCCGCCCCGCCGCCGGCCGGGGTATCGTCGACCGTGCGGTGCTTGTCGGCCGCGAAGTCGCGGATCTGGACAGTGTCGCAGGACCAGGTCCCTTCCTCCAGCGCACGCCCGGCCAGCGAAATGCCGAGCGGCCCGGGGAACATCTCCGGGTAGAGCGTGAGGATGGTGGCCGCGAAAGTCATGCTTCGGCGAATTCGGCCGTCACGACCAGCTTCTCGGTATTCCATTCGGGCACGGCATCGGTGTTCATCGGGACCATGAACTTCTTGCCGTTGGCCCGCTCGATCTCGAGCACGTCGCCGGCACCGAAGTTCTCGACCGCGATCACACTGCCGAGCGCTTCGCCGGTGGTGGAAATGGCGGGAAGACCAATCAGGTCGGCATGGTAGTATTCGCCGTCGTCCAGTGGCGGCAGGGCCGAACGCGGGACGGTCAGTGCGGTGCCGCGCAGCTTTTCCGCCGCGTTTCGGTCGCTCACTTCGGCGAACCGGGCGATAGCGCCGCCCTTCATGTCGTCGCGCGCCTTCTTCAAGGTCAGCGCGCCGTCGTTGAAGCTCCTGTAGCGGGAGAGCGCCTCGACGCCCTCCCCGAACAGCTTCAGGCGGACTTCGCCCGTCACGCCATGCGCGCCGGTGACGGCGCCCAGAGTGACGGGCTTGTCCTGTGCCAAGAGTTAGCCTTCGCTCTGCTCTTCGGCAGCAGCTTCTTCGGCGGGAGCTTCGGCCGGGGTTTCCTCGGCGGCAGCTTCCTCGACCGGAGCTTCCTCGACCGGAGCTTCCTCGGCCGGAGCTGCGGCAGCGGCCTTGGCTTCTTCCTCAGCGGCGCGCGCGGCTTCTTCGGCTTCGGCCAGCTTGGCGGCCTTTTCTTCGGCGCGGTCCTTGGCGGCCTGGCCCGGTTCACCCTTCTGCGGGTTATTGCGCGCGGCGCGTTCCTGGATGCCGGCGGCGTCGAGGAAGCGGGCAACGCGGTCGGTCGGCTGGGCGCCGACGCCGAGCCAGTAACGGACGCGGGCTTCGATCAGCTTCACGCGGTTTTCGTCGCCCTTGGCCAGCATCGGGTTGTAGGTGCCGATCTGCTCCAGATACTTGCCGTCACGCGGGCTGCGCGTGTCGGACACGACGATGCGGTAGTACGGACGCTTCTTGGCGCCACCGCGCGAAAGACGGATTGCAACTGCCATTAGAGATTACCTTTCCAATTCAATTCTTTGAAATCACTTCTTTTTCAATAAATCCTGCAAGTTGGACGGAAGTCCGCCGGCGCCAAGGCCGGGAAGCCCGCCGGCACCGCCGCCGCCCATGCCGCCAGCGCCACCGCCGAGACCCGGCATGGCAGCGTCGAGGCCGCCCTTGCCGAACAGGGCGCCAAGGCCCTTGAGTCCGCCCATCTTCTTGATCTGCTTCATCGCCCGGCCCATCTCCTGATGCATCTTCAGGAGCTTGTTGACGTCCTGCACCTGGGTGCCGGACCCTTTGGCGACACGGATCTTGCGCTTGGCGTTGAGCAGCGCCGGGTTGGCCCGTTCCTTCGGCGTCATCGAACCGATGATCGCATCCATGTGGACCAGCACCTTGTCGTTCATGCCGCCAGCCGCCATCGCGGCCTTGGCCTTCTTCATGCCCGGCATCATCCCTGCCAGCATGCCGAGACCGCCCATGTTCTGCATCTGCTTGAGCTGGGTGCGAAGGTCGTTCATGTCGAACTGCCCCTTCATCATCCGCTCGGCCATCCGCTCGGCGTCTTCCTTCTCGACGACGGCGGCGGCCTTCTCCACGAGAGAGACGACGTCGCCCATGCCAAGGATGCGGCCGGCCACACGGCCGGGATGGAACGGCTCGATCGCGTCGAGCTTTTCCCCAGTGCCCGCGAACTTGATCGGCTTGCCGGTGACCGCGCGCATCGAGAGCGCCGCACCGCCGCGCGCATCGCCGTCCATCCGGGTCAGCACGACACCGCTCAGGTCGACTCCGCGGGCAAAGCTCTGCGCCACGTTCACCGCGTCCTGACCGGTCAGCGAATCGACGACCAGCAAGGTTTCCTTGGGGACGGAGATCGCGGCAACCGCCTGCATCTCGGCCATCAGGGCATCATCGACGTGGAGACGGCCCGCGGTGTCGAGCATCAGCACGTCGACCGCCTGGAGCTTGGCCGACTGCAACGCGCGAGTCGCGATATCGACCGGCGCTTGGCCGGCAACGATCGGCAGCGTGGCGACACCGGCCTGCTCGCCCAGCACCGCGAGCTGTTCCTGCGCGGCCGGGCGATTGACGTCGAGCGACGCCATGAGGACCTTCTTGCCCTCTTTTTCCTTGAGCAGCTTGGCGAGCTTGGCCGTGCTGGTCGTCTTGCCCGAGCCCTGCAGGCCGACCATCATGATGACGACGGGCGGACGGGCTTCGAGATCGAGGCCGACCGCCTCTTGCCCGCCAAGCATTTCGACCAGTTCGTCGTTGACGATCTTGACGACCTGCTGGCCCGGCGTGACCGATTTCAGGACCGACTGGCCAACCGCCTTTTCGGTGACGGCATCGATGAAGCGGCGGGCGACCGGCAGCGCGACGTCCGCCTCGAGCAGGGCGACGCGCACTTCGCGCATTGCATCGCGCACGTCCTGTTCGTTCAGCGCACCGCGCCCGCGCAGGCGATCGAATACGCCGCCGAGACGATCGGAAAGGCTGTCGAACATGCGCTCCGTCACTCCTTCGCCGCCCCAAGGCAGCCTAACACGCGAAAAACGCCGGCGGACGAAAACTCGTCGGCCAGCGTGCCATTTCGCACTCATACCGCATCGGCGATGCGGCGAAATATCTGTGAATGGTGGAGCCGAGGGGGATCGAACCCCTGACCTCTACAATGCCATTGTAGCGCTCTCCCAGCTGAGCTACGGCCCCGTTCCATTCAATTTCCGACGAACCCTGGGAGGTTCGTCGCCCCCGCCGTGTGGCTGGGACGCCGCCCTCTAGTGGCACGTCCCGTCCTTGGCAAGAGGTGTTTTTCAACTTTCGGCGAGAGGACGCCTCCGGGCCACACCAAGCCCGGTCCGAAGATCAGTTATCCTCTTCGTCGTCGTCCGACGCACCGGCCACGCCGAGATCGTCGTCGCCGCCAAGGTCGACATCGTTGTCCGGCGAATCGCCGTCTTCGTCGATATCTTCCAGATCGTCGTCGGCCAGGTCGGTATCCTGCTCCTCGACCTTCTTCTCTTTTTCTTCCTCGAAAGGAATCGGCTGCTTCGACTTCAGCACGGGCTCCGGATACCACTGCGCACCGCAATCGATGCAGGTGGCCGGCTCATCCTTGCCCAGGTCGTAAAAGCGAGTGCCGCATTTCGGGCAAGTGCGCTTGGTGCCCCATTCAGGCTTTACCATGGAAAATCCTCAACTAACCCGCCGTAACCGGCGGCAATGCGATGCACGATTCATAGATAACGTGTGAACTCCCTGCGGGAGCGCGGCGCGCGCCTTGCCATAGGAGGCAGGCGCTGTCAAAAGCCGCCGCGCCCAATGCCCTGCCTTACGTGAAAGTCAAGTTCCGATGAGCGCCGCCGAATCGCCCCTACAGGACACCGCCCGGGAAGCCGAAATGCGCCCGCGGCGCTTTGCGGGCGGCAGCCCCTTGCGCGGCACGATCAAGGTGCCGGGCGACAAGTCGATCAGCCACCGCGCGGTCATGTTCGGCGCGCTGGCCGTGGGCGAAACCCGCATTTCCGGCCTGCTCGAAGGCGAGGACGTCATGGCCACCGCCACCGCGATGCGTTCGATGGGCGCGACCATCGAACGCACGGGCGACGGCGAATGGCGGGTCCATGGCGTGGGCGTGGGCGGACTGCTCCAGCCCGAAGAGGCGCTCGACATGGGCAATAGCGGCACTTCGACCCGCCTCCTGATGGGCCTGCTCGCCAGCCATGGCATCACGGCCACCTTCACCGGCGACGCGAGCCTGTCCAAGCGCCCGATGGGCCGGGTGATTACCCCCCTGTCGCAAATGGGCGCGGACATTACCGCCAGCCCCGGCAAGAACGGCAGCCAGACGCTGCCGCTGATGATTCGCGGCGCCCAGCCCGCCGTGCCGATCACCTACCGCCTGCCGGTTGCCAGCGCCCAGGTAAAAAGCGCGGTACTGCTGGCCGGGCTCAACACGCCGGGCGTAACCACGGTGATCGAGCCGGTGCCGACGCGCGATCATTCCGAGCGGATGCTGCAGGGATTCGGCGCGGAACTGACAGTCGAGGAGCGGGACGGCGAACGGATCATCAGGATTCGCGGCGAAGCGGAACTGAAGCCGCAAGTGATCGAAGTGCCGGGCGATCCTTCTTCCGCCGCTTTCTTCATCGTTGCCGCGCTGCTCGTGCCGGGCAGCGAAATCGTGATCGAGAACGTCGGCCTCAACCCGACTCGCGCGGGGCTGGTCGGCGTGCTGCGCCAGATGGGCGGGCGGATCGAGGAACTGAACCCGCGCCTTGTCGGCGGCGAGCCGGTGGCCGACCTGAAAGTCAGCCATTCGCAGCTCAAGGGCATCGCGGTCGACCCGGCCGTGGCGCCGAGCATGATCGACGAATTCCCGGTGCTGTTCGTCGCGGCCGCCCTTGCCGAAGGGCGCACGGTAACCTCCGGGCTCGACGAATTGCGCGTGAAGGAATCGGATCGCCTCAAGGTCATGGCTGAAGCCCTGATGGCAGCCGGCGCCCGCGTGGAAGAGCGCGAGGACGGGCTGGTGATCGAGGGCACGGGCGGCGCGCCCCTCCCCGGCACTTCGGGCACCCCGGTCGCCACGCATCTCGACCACCGCATCGCCATGTCCATGGCCGTGGCCGGGCTGGCGAGCCGCGACGGCGTGGAAGTGGACGACACCCGCCCCATCGCCACCAGTTTCCCGACTTTCGAACCGATGCTGGACGGCCTTTCCCGATGAGCCCGGAAACCGCGAACTATTTCGGCTTTGCGGGCATGGCCTGCATCATTTTCGCCTACGGCTACATGACCGCGAAGAAGGAACCCAACCCCTTCGTCCAGCACGGCGTGAACCTGCTGGGGGCGGCGCTGCTCACCGTTTCGCTGCTGGTGAACACCAATCCGGCCTCGCTGGTGCTGGAATTCTTCTGGGCGGCAATCGCGATCTACGGCCTGGCCAGGGCCGCGCTTCAACGCCGAAGGCAGCCGGCATGATCGTCGCCGTCGACGGTCCCACGGCATCGGGCAAGGGCACGATCGCCAAGGCTCTCGCCGCGCATTACGGCCTGCCCCATCTCGACACCGGGCTGCTCTATCGCGCGGTTGGGCGGCAGGTGGTGCTCGATGGCGGCAATCCCGACGATCCCGATGATGCGGCCAAGGCCTGCGCGTTTCCCGAAAGCCTGCTGGAAGACCCCATCCTGCGCAGCGAAGAAACCGGCGGGCTCGCCAGCCGCGTTTCCGTTCACCCGCGAGTCCGGGCGGCCCTTCTGGAACGCCAGCGCGCGTTCGCGGCCCAGCCCGGCGGCGCGGTGCTCGACGGGCGCGATATCGGCACGGTCATCGCGCCGGACGCCGAGGTGAAGCTGTTCGTCATTGCTTCGGTCGAAGCCCGCGCCCAGCGGCGCTATCTCGAAATGCGCAAACGCGGGGAAGATACGACTCTTGCCGCGATCGAGGCCGATCTGGCCGCCCGCGACGAGCGCGACCGCAATCGCGCACAGGCCCCGCTCAAACCGGCCGAGGACGCGATCCTTATCGACACCTCGGATCTCGACAGAGAGCAAGCCATCGCTTTCGCAATATCCGAAACCGACAGGAAAATCGCTTCCGCTTAGCCGCTCAGGATCGCTGCCCCGTGACGCTTCACCCTGAAAACACAGGCTGAATTCGCAGGATCGACATCCTCTCTGACAGTGATCTGTATTATTGATTTTATCATTTTATGATAATCTATATTTCACAGGTGAGCCAAGCAACTGGCTCGGCTATGGAATGGAGAGAATCATGACCGAAGAGACGAATGGCGGCCAGGCGATGGCGGGGCCGCGCCTCAACGAACCGGCCCCGGATTTCCGGGCCAAGACCACCGATGGCGAACGCAGCCTTGGCGATTATCGCGGCAAGTGGCTGATCCTGTTTTCCCACCCGGCCGACTTCACCCCGGTCTGCACGACCGAATTCATGGGCTTTGCCCGCCATGCCGACGAATTCGCCGCGCTCAACGCGGAACTGCTCGGCTTGTCGATCGACTCCAACTACGCCCACATTGCGTGGATGCGCAGCATCGAGGCGAATTTCGGCGTCCGCATCCCCTTCCCGATCATCGAGGACATTTCGATGAAGGTGGCCAATGCCTACGGCATGGTCCACCCCGGCGCCTCCGACACGCAGGCGGTGCGCTCGACCTTCTTCATCGACCCCGACGGGATCCTGAGGGCGATGGTGCATTACCCGATGTCCAACGGCCGCTCGATCGCGGAATTCGTCCGCCTGCTCAAGGCCATGCAGACCAGCGACGCGAACAAGGTCGCCACGCCCGAAGGATGGGTCCCCGGCGAAGACGTGATCGTGCCGCCGCCACAGACGGCCAGGGCCGCGGAAGAACGCGCCGGCGAAGGCTATGAATATACGGATTGGTATTTCAGCAAGAAATCCCTCTGAAACATCGCCTCGAGGACGGACAGCCCGCTCCGGGAAACATTCAGGGAGGGCCGGCCAGCCAAGGCCAGCCCTCTTTCTCTTTGCGCTCTCCTTGCGTCATGCCGCAAAAAGCCGCGAATCCCGCATTTTCCTTGCTTTTCCGCGCCTGTTCCCATAAGCGCGCCCGGTCCTTGCACCCCTCGGGGCACAAGGATGCCACGAACGGCATTCGGCCGCCGCGGCAGTTCGGCCCTTTGGCCCACCAAGGCAATGGTGCTGCGGTGGAGAAAAGACCGGCGGAAACAACCGCCTGGCCGGAAAATCGTTAGTTAGGAAAACCCGAACATGGCAACCACTGCCAATCCGACTCGCGACGATTTCGCGAAACTCCTCGATGAACAGCTCGGCGGCGCCGACGAAGGCGGCTTCGAAGGCCGCGTCGTCAAGGGCACCATCACCGCGATCGAAAACGGCTTCGCCGTAATCGACGTAGGCCTCAAGAGCGAAAGCCGCGTTCCCCTGCGCGAATTCTCCCACGGCGACCAGCCCCACGGCCTGTCGGTCGGCGGCGAAGTCGAAGTCTTCGTCGACCGCGTCGAGAACGCCGACGGCGAAGCCATGCTCAGCCGCGACCGCGCCCGCCGCGAAGCCGCCTGGGACAAGCTCGAATCCGAATTCGGCGAAGGCAAGCGCGTCGAAGGCCGCATCTTCGGCCGCGTGAAGGGCGGCTTCACCGTCGACCTCGACGGCGCCGTGGCCTTCCTGCCCGGTTCCCAGGTCGATATCCGCCCGGTCCGCGACGTTGCTCCGCTGATGGACATGCCGCAGCCGTTCCAGATCCTGAAGATGGACCGCCGCCGCGGTAACATCGTCGTCTCGCGCCGCGCGGTTCTCGAAGAAACCCGCGCCGAACAGCGCAGCGAACTGATCGACAAGCTGTCCGAAGGCCAGGTGATCGACGGTGTGGTCAAGAACATCACCGATTACGGCGCGTTCGTCGACCTGGGCGGCATCGACGGCCTGCTCCACGTCACCGACATGAGCTACAAGCGGGTCAACCACCCGAGCGAAGTCGTCAATATCGGCGACACCGTGCAGGTCCAGATCATCCGCATCAACCAGGACACGCAGCGCATCAGCCTCGGCATGAAGCAGCTGGAAAGCGATCCGTGGGATGGCGTCGCCGCCAAGTACCCGGTCGGCGCGAAGCTGTCGGGCACTGTCACCAACATCACCGAATACGGCGCCTTCGTTGAACTGGAGCCGGGCATCGAAGGCCTGGTCCACGTTTCCGAAATGAGCTGGACCAAGAAAAACGTCCATCCGGGCAAGATCGTTTCGACCAGCCAGGAAGTCGAAGTGGTCGTTCTCGAAGTCGATTCGGACAAGCGCCGCATCAGCCTCGGCCTCAAGCAGGCCCAGCAGAATCCGTGGGAAGCCTTCGCCGAGAAGCACCCGATCGGCTCGACCGTGGAAGGCGAAGTCAAGAACGCCACCGAATTCGGCCTGTTCATCGGCCTCGACGGCGATGTGGACGGCATGGTCCACATGTCCGACATCGCCTGGGGCATCTCGGGCGAAGACGCGCTGGCGCTGCACCGCAAGGGTGAGCAGGTCCAGGCGGTCGTCCTCGACGTCGATGTCGAGAAGGAACGCATCAGCCTCGGCATGAAGCAGCTCGAAAAGGGTGCGCCCGCCGCCGGCGGCAGCTCGAGCGGTTCGCTCAAGCGTGGCGAGATCGTTACCGTCACTGTCCTCGAAGTTCGCGACGGCGGCCTCGAAGTGCAGGCTGGCGAAGACGGCGCGACCGGCTTCATCAAGCGTTCGGACCTCGGCCGCGACCGCGACGAACAGCGTACGGACCGCTTCCAGACCGGCCAGAAGATCGACGCCATGGTCACTGGCTTCGACCGTTCGAAGAAGCCGAACTTCTCGGTCAAGGCGCGTCAGCTCGCCGAAGAGAAGGAAGCGGTGGAACAGTACGGTTCGTCGGATTCGGGTGCGTCGCTGGGCGACATCCTCGGCGAAGCGCTCAAAGGCAAGCAGTAAGCTTCGGCCCAGCCATACCGGCACAATCGAAGGCCCGCCCGGAGCGATCCGGGCGGGCCTTTCGTTTGCCGGTTTGGGAGAAAGCCGACGAACCCGGAATTCGCAGGGTCGCATCTTTCCGGTGATGGGCGGCACTGGCGCGCATCCAGGCACCCATTCTCGCCACAATGGCGGGTTAACGGCCTCCCGATTGGAGGGAACGATGATCGATGTAACCCGGCTGCCTCATGCGAACGCCGAGACGATCTATGCCATCGGCGACATTCATGGCCGTCTCGATTTGCTCGAAACACTCGAAGCGGCAATCGCTGCGGATATAGCCGCGTCAGGCGGCAAGGATCCGCTGATTTGCTACCTTGGCGATTACATCGACCGTGGCCCGAACTCTGCGCAAGTCATCGACAAGCTCTGTGCATATGCCGACCGTGGTCCGTCCCGCGTATTTCTCAAGGGCAATCACGAGGATCGCATGATCGCCTTCCTCGTTGAGCCGGACAAGAACGGCCCGGCCTGGATGAAATTTGGCGGACGCGAGGCACTGGAAAGCTACGGCATCTCTGTACCAGGCGAACCAGGCGATGCAGACTGGATGGCTCTGTGCGAACAGCTCAATGCCGTCTTGCCGGAAAGGCACCGGAATTTCCTGTCAGGTCTACAACTCGGCATTCGATGGCACGAATACCTTCTGGTCCATGCCGGACTTGATCCCGATCGCCCCCTGACCGGGCAGACATCCCGCGATCTGATGTGGATACGCGAACCTTTCCTGAATTCGGATAAGGATTGGGGTTTCAAGGTGGTTCACGGTCACGTGATCGTAAACGAACCAGTGTTCCGGCATAATCGGATCGGGATCGACACTGGGGCGTATCAGTCCGGGTGCTTGACGTGCCTTGTTCTCGAAGACGGCGGAGAGCGGCTGCTTCAGACCTAGCTGGAGAGATTGCCGGCCACCACATCGACGCATTGGGAAAGGCCTGCATTGGGCCGAAATCAACCTTTCCCGAATTGCCCGTCCCCTGCCCCGCTCAAACAAAAAGCCCCCCGCAATGCGGAGGGCTTTTTGTTGTACCGTCAGGCGGCTGGGAATCAGATCCCGGAAATCGCCTCGTCGACCAGCTTCTTGTCGGCTGCAGCGTCGTGCGCTTCGCCGATCAGGCCGCGGGCGGCGGCAGCAGCAGCAGCAGCGGCCCTGGCGCGCAGCTCGTCAACCGCACCGCGTTCGGCAGCGGCGATCTTGTCTTCCGCCATCTGCTTGCGGCGCTTGATCATTGCTTCGGTATCGGCTTCGGCCTTGGCAACAATGCCGTCGGCTTCCTGCCTGGCATGCTCGATCATGGCCGCCGCATCCTTCTCGGCATTGGCGATCTTGTCGGCATACTGCTTGCGCAAGGCTTCGGCTTCGGCGCGCAGTTGCTTGGCTTCGTCGAGCTGGTGCTTGATCTCGGCGATCTTGGTATCGAGCCCGCCGGTAATCACGCTCGGCACCTTCTTCCACAGAAGCAGGGCAATGAAGACAAGCATGGCCAGGCCGACCCAGCCTGCCGGGTTGAGGCCCAGCGCTTCCGGTTCGGCATGATGGCCCTCGGCCGGATGCTCGACCGCGGCGGTCAGGTGCTCGCCGTGGTCCATGCCTTCCGTGGTGCCATCCATGGCGTGTTCGCCGGTCATTTCAGCGGCAGGATTAGCCATTGCGCAGAACTTTCTTGACGGCTGAGTCAGCCGACGCAGCGGGAACCTTCACCCC
>JAQVEQ010000333.1 GCA_028697875.1 Novosphingobium sp.
GCCCGCCGTACACCGGGTCATGTCGTTGCCGATCTTGTTGCGGAGTTGCGCGCTGGCAGGCGCAGGCGCGGCAAGGCCCATCGCGCCGACGATAGCCAGCGCCGCCATCATTCCCTTGGCCGTTTTCATCGATACCGGGCGGCTCGAACTCTTGCGATTGGTGGTCGTCATCGGGTGTCCATGTAGTTGTCGCAAGGGGCCGCCTTCAAGAGACACAGCCCCCTGTTTCTTCCCAAAATCTGCCTCAAATGCCGTGAATAGCGACTGAATTGCCACCAGCCATAATCCACTACCGGTCGAATTACCCCTCAATCCTGCAGCGAAACCCATATCCTGTGTGGAAAACGGCCCGTTAGGCGCTTGTCCGCGGGAGTCATCGTGCCCTATTCTTTCGCGTTAAGGAGTTTCGTTTCCCAGATGACTGCCCCCCTGATTTCCCCGTCGATCCTTTCCGCCGACTTCGCCCGACTGGGCGAGGAAGTGCGCGCCATCGACGAAGCCGGCGCCGACTGGATCCACGTCGACGTGATGGACGGCCATTTCGTGCCCAACATCACCATCGGCCCCGCCGTGGTGAAGGCCCTGCGCCCGCACTCGGAAAAGCCTTTCGACGTCCACCTGATGATTTCGCCGGTCGACGCCTATCTCGAGGCTTTCGCCGAGGCCGGGGCGGACATCATCACCGTCCACCCGGAAGCCGGGCCGCACGTCCACCGCACGGTGCAGACGATCAAGAACCTGGGCAAGAAGGCGGGCATCTCGCTCAACCCGGCCACACCGGCCAAGATGCTCGACTACCTGATCGACGAGATCGACCTGGTGCTGGTGATGAGCGTCAATCCCGGCTTCGGCGGGCAGAGCTTCATCTCCAGCCAGCTGCGCAAGATCGAGGCGGTGCGCAAGATGATCGAAAAGTCCGGCCGCGACATCCGGCTGGAAGTGGACGGCGGCGTCGATGCCAAGACCGCCCCGCTATGCGTTTCGGCGGGCGCGGACGTGCTGGTCGCCGGATCGGCCACGTTCCGCGGCGGACCTTCACAATATGCCGCGAACATCAAGACGCTGAAGGGGCAGGGATAAAACAGTGGCCGTCGAGACCCGCCAACGGCCAACGACAAGGGCCCCGGAAATGCGCCGGGCCGTGCCGTTGCCGGAAGCGGTCGAGGAGGGTGTGTTGAAGCAGAGCGCAAACGAACCTGATGCGCCTGACACCGGGGCGCAAACCGCCTCGCCGCCCCCCCTCAGCGAGGCCGAGGCGGCCACCGAACAGATCGAGACCGGCCGCGAACTGGCGCTCGCCGATTTCTCCCCGCCCTCGGTCAACGTGGGCGAGCGGCTGATCCGCATGGCCTATCGCATGGGCATCCCGGGCAAGATGCTCACCGCGCCGATGGGCAAGAAGGCGCGCACGCGGCTGCTCGCGACCGTCAACAACACGCTGCCCGGCAATCCCGTGGCAGGCACCGCGATCCGCGCCGGACACTTCCTCGTCCACCGGGCCAAGACACCGATCGCGCAGGTCGACTACGCCGGTGCCGCCCGCGTCACGCCGCCGCTCGAAAAGGTCGTCCACTCGTTCTCGTGGCTGACCGACCTGGAAGCCTGCGCCGCGCGCGAACAGGGCGCGCCGATTGCCGAGCGCATCCTGACCGCCTGGCTCCAGGCCAATCCGCATGCGCCCGCCAAGCCCGGCAAGGGGCCTGCCTGGAGCGTCGGCAATACCGGCATGCGGCTGATGAACTGGCTGGTCCATGCGCCGCTGATCCTCTCGGGCGAAAAGGCGCTGCGTTCGCGCACGCTGGGCCATATCGGCGAGACCGCGCGCTGGCTGGACCGCCATGTCACCCGCGGCGAGGACCGTCTGGCCGAAGTTGCCGGCTGGTGCGGGATCGTCGCTGCCGGCCTGCTCCTGCCCGACGGCAGACCCCGCCGCCTCTATGGCGAGGCCGGGCTGATCAAGGCGCTGGGCGAACTGATAGGCGACGATGGCGGCGTGCTCTCGCGCAGTCCGCTCGCGCAGATCGAAGCGATCGCGCTGCTGGTGCGGCTGCGCAACTGCTATCAGGCCACCCGCCGCGACCCCCCGGAATCGATGGAGCGCGTGGTGGAAATGCTGGTGCCGCCCTTGCTGGCGCTGACGCATGGCGACGGCTCGCTTGGCTCCTGGCAGGGCGGCTGGGCGGTTTCGGGCGACGATGTCGGCGCGCTGATAAAGGCCAGCGGCGTGCGCACGCGCCCCCTGCGCGACGTGCGCCAGTGGGGCTATCAGCGCGCGGTGGCGAACAAGACCGTGCTGCAGTTCGACACCTCGCCGCCGCCGATGCCGCAACATGCGCGCTACGGCTGCGCCTCGACGCTGGCCTTCGAGCTGTCGCACGCCGGACACCGCCTGATCGTCAACTGCGGCGGCGCGGCAAGCGGCGGCGGGCTGGTGCCGGTGCGGCTCGAACAGGGCCTGCGCGCGACCGCCGCGCATTCGACGCTGACGCTCGATGATGCCAATTCCACCGCCATCCTGATCAACGGCATGATCGGTTCG
>JAQVEQ010000334.1 GCA_028697875.1 Novosphingobium sp.
GCCTATTTATACCAGATGCTCAACAACCTGGCGCATACCCGGCGACGGGCGGAAAAGCGGCGTCAGGCGCGCGATGCGTCCTGGCTCGAGGGGCGGCAGGAGGGGGAGGCGGATCGTGCGCCCAATGCCGAGGCGGTGATGGCCAGCCGCGACGAGTTGGCCCGGGTCGAGGCCCAACTGCGCGTGCTGCCCGAACGCACGGCCCATGTCTTCCGGCAGTACCGTGTCGAGGGCGTGCCGCAAAAGGACATCGCGCAGGATCTGGGCATCAGCGTCAGCGCGGTCGAGAAGCATCTGCAGCGCGCCTACAAGGCCGTCCTGCAAATTCGAATGGGGCTTGAGGAAAACGTCGTGCCGCTTGCACGAAAGAAGGGAGGTTCCGATGGCCGCGCAGAGGGATGAACGCATCAGGGACGATGCGATCGCCTGGCACCTGCGTCTCGCGCAGGGCAATGACGCCGACTGGGAACCCTTCGTCGCCTGGCTCGAGGCGGACGAGCGCCACAACCGCGCTTACGAGGCCGTGGTCGACAGCGACACGGCGCTCGATGGCGTGATCGACGAAATGGCCACTGCCCGCGAGGCTGAGCAGGCCCATGCGGCGAATGTTGTTTTTCCGGAGGTGTCTTCGCGGCGCAGGTCCAGCTGGCGCCTGCGCGTGTTCGCCACGGCCGCCTCCGTCGCACTCGTCGCGGGTGGGGCCTTGTTCACCTATGGCCAGCTCGACGACAGTTATGAGGTGAAGACGGCCGCCGGCGAGATGCGCACCTTCGCGCTGGCCGACGGCACCCGCATCGCGATGAATGGCGAAACCCGTCTGGTCCTCCACCACAAGGATCCGCGCTCGGCCAAGCTGGTTTCCGGGGAAGCACGCTTCACCGTCCATCACGACGCCGAGCGGCCCTTCACGCTGGAGGCGGACGGGCAGCGCATTGTCGATATCGGAACCGTGTTCAACGTGCAGAAGACCAAGCGGGTCCTGCGCGTCGAGGTGGCCGAAGGCGCGGTGCGCTTCGTCGACGGCGATGTCCGCCTGCGTCTCGACGCGGGCGATACGCTGGAGGCGCGCGCGAGCACGATCAAGGCTGGGACGCGCCCCGTGTCCGCGATCGGGACCTAGACGCAAGGCAAGCTGGTCTATCATGATCGCCCGCTTTCCGACGTCGTTGCAGACCTTTCACGTTCGCTGGGCGTTGCCATAGAGCTCAGTCCTGCTCTATCGGCAAGGCGCTTTACAGGCGTGATCCAGCTGGATGGTGACGACGAGGCCGTTCGTCGGCGGGTGTCCCGGTTGCTGGGCGTGGGAGTGGTCAAGACTGCGGATGGCTGGACACTTTCGCCATGATCGGTTTGCGCTTTGCCTGTCCGGAGCCGCGATTGCCTGCGTGATGGCGTCCTCGCCCGCCGAGGCGCGCACCGAACGTGTTTTTTCCATACCTGCCGGGCGCCTTTCGGATGCGCTCATGGTCTATGCGGATCAGGCCGGGGTTTCGATCGCGCTCGACGATCCCCGGCTGGACCGCCTGCATACGCAGGGGCTGAAAGGACGCTTCGAGCTGTCGCAGTCCTTGCGCCGCCTGCTGCGCGGCAGCGGTTGTGATTTTTCCTTCGTCGATGCGCGCACGGTGCGCGTGTTCTGTTCCGCAGTCCCGTCGCGCAGGACGGCGCGCCCCGCAGTGGCATCGGGGCCGCCGCCCGAGGCGCGGGGTCCCGACATCGTGGTGAGCGCGACCAAGCAGCCCGTCGGGCTTGCCGATTATCCCAGCAGCATTTCGGTTGTCGGCTTCGACGATGGCGACAGGGCACGCGGCGGGCCGCAGGGGACCGATTACATCCTGCACCGGCTGCCCGGCCTCGCCTCCACCAACTTGGGGCCGGGGCGCAACAAGATCTTCATCCGGGGCATCGCCGATTCCAGCTTCAACGGGGCCAGCCTGTCCACGATCAGCCAGTACCTCGGCGAAGCGCGCCTGATCTATTCGGCGCCCGATCCCGATCTGCTGCTCTACGATGTCGCCAGCGTGGAAGTGCTCGAAGGACCGCAGGGCACCTTGTACGGCGCGGGCACGCTAGGCGGCATCATCCGTATGACCCCCGAGGCGCCGGATACGCACGAGACCAGCATGGCGATGTCCTCGGGCGCGCGCGTCACGCAGGACGGCGCACCGGGTGGTGATGTGGCAGGCGTTCTCAACCTGCCGCTCAAGCAGGGTCGCCTCGGGGCCCGCATCGTCGCCTATGCGGCGCGGGACGGCGGCTATATCGACGATACCCTGCGCGGGCGGAAGGACATCAACCGCACGTCCGTGACCGGCTTCCGGGGCAGCCTGCGCTGGACCCCGGCCAAGGACTGGACGATCGACCTGGGGATTGTCGGGCAGAATCTTGCCTCGCGCGATGGCCAGTACAGCGAAACCGATGTCGGCGCCCTGGCGCGCCGTTCGGCCATCGCGCAGCCTTTCGACAACGACTATCGCCTGGCCTCGCTCACCCTCGTCCACGAGTGGGGGAATATGAAGCTGGTTTCGG
>JAQVEQ010000335.1 GCA_028697875.1 Novosphingobium sp.
CTGTTCGAGCGCGCCGGCTTCAATCGCTGGAGCCCGGCGATGGCGGGCAAGCGCAACCAGGGGGTGCTGCGCAAGTACCTGCTGGAGGCCGCGGAGGACATCACCGTGAAGGGATTGCCGCTGGCCCAGCGCCTGTACGTGCCCGAACCCTTCAGCGAGCACGCCAAGGCCGAGGCTGCGCGGCGCCGGCGAGAGAAGCTGGCCGTGCTGCGCCCCAGCGAGGGCCGGACGCCCCTGGCCTTGGTGATCGGCGAATTCAAGGCGAGCGACGCCACGGTACAGGGGCGCCGGGTCTGGATTCGTCACATGCCGGATGCGCCGCTGCTGATCGCGGCCCGCAGCTGGACGCGGATCGAGCGGGTCTTCGCACCGCTGTTCGAGGCGCGCGACGCCGACACCGCGCACCCGCTGCGCTTGGTCATGGCCGCGCTGATCCGCGCCCGCCGCGAATACACCTACGAGATCGAGGCGGCCAGCCTGATGTTGACGAGCGCGCACTGGATTCCGCTCGAAGGCGTGCATGAACTGCCCTTGATCGACGCCCTGGTCGAGCGGCAACGCCGCTTCATCAAGCCTTTGCGCTATGACGCCCGCTCGGTCGCGCCGTTTCCCAATGCCTTGCTGCTCGACGCCGGGCCGGCCCCGATCCCCCTGCACGTCGTCAGCCCCTTCATGGACGCCAGGGAACGGACGGAGAAGGAGAAGGCGGTCGCGGCGTGCAAGGACGCCTGGGTGTGGTGGACGGATCAGCCGATGCCGCCGTTGAAGGATGTCGACGGTTCGCGCTGAAAGGCTCCGCAGCCGGCGATCGGGGCGGCGATCAGTCCGTCGTCGTCACCCGTTGGCGCAATTCCTTGCCCGCCTTGAAGGTGGGCACCCACTTCGCCGGGACCACCACCGGCTCGCCGGTTCTCGGGTTGTGCGCCTTGCGCGAAGGCCGGCGATGCAGGTTGAAGCTGCCGAATCCGCGAATCTCGACCCGGTCGCCGCGGCTCAGGGTGGCGCGGATGGCGTTGAGAATCACGGCCACCGACATCTCGGCATCCTCCTGCACGAGTTGTGGAAAGCGTTCGGCCAGGTGGGCGGCGAGTTCGGAGCGAATCATGGCGGCATTTTAACCGCAGCCGTCCGCGACAAGGATCTGCGTGGGGTTGAGGTGCAGGAAAGCGGCGCGAACATGAATCGTCGGAATCGTCCCGATATTCATGAGGAGCGCCGCCATGGCCCATCCCAACCCCCATCCCTTGATTGCCGTGCAGGGCGGCCCCGCCGCACCGCCAACCCTGCTCGGGCAGGGCCCGGTCCGCATTCCCACCGGCGGCAAGATCCGCGCCGGCATCAAGGTGCTCACGAAGAAGGCCGCCGGCGAGCCGAAGGCCAAGGCGATCTACGACCAGGGCGTGGCCGCCGGCCAGTCCTTCGAGCAGATCGAGCGCGCCATCGCCGCGGCCATGCCCGACCTCAAGGCCCCGCTGGTACCGCGCAACGTTCCTTGGTTCACCGTGCGGGCGCAGGACTTCCCCAATCCCGAGACCGCCCGCGCGATTCTGGACGCCCATACCGAGGATCGGGGCGAAGGCTGGCGCCTGTACCGTTTCCCGGTGGTCTTCCCGTCCGATCACTGGCCGGCCGTGATGCCCCACGAACTGGCGGCCTGGGGCACGCACGAGAAGCGCTACTGGTCGCAATACTCGGCCGACGGCCGCACGCGCCATTGCATGTGCCACGCGCCGGTGCCGGTGGACTCGACCGGCCGACGCACCATCCGCCTCTTCGGCGGGCGCAAGACGATGCCACGCGAGGACAACGGCGGCCGCTGCGAGCCTGAAACCTGCCCCGAATACCAGCAGCGCCTGTGCAACCTGAGTGGCCGCTTCGTGTTCTTCATTCCCGGCATCCGCTCGATCAGTGCGTTCGAACTGCACACCAACAGCTTCTACGCCATGAACGGGGCGATCCAGAAGTTCGAGACCGTGGGCTTCCTGCGCGGCGGGCCCATCTCCGGCTTCCTCGACCGGGAGCGCACGCCGTTCTACCTGACCAAGCGGTTGATGGATGTGCCCTACATCGACGAGCAGGGCCGCGCGGTGCGCGTGCCGCAATGGATCATCGACCTGGAGGCGCCGGTGGATGTCACCGCCTTGCTGCGCGACGGTGACGATACCGACGCCGTCCTGGCGCAGGCCCGGCTGGCGACGCAGGTGCTGCAGGGTGATCCCGTAGAGGGCGACGACGCATTCCCTGCCCCGGGAGACGACAGCGTTCCGACTGGCGCGTGGGACGATGCAGGGTCCGCTGGGGAGCGGCCGCAGCACGACGGGCACCCCAGCTTCGAGCAACTGATGGCCCGGGTATGCGCCTACGGGATCGCGCCGGAGCGCTACCAGGCTTACGCTGACCGTCGTTGGGGACGGGGCTGGAAACTCAACCCGCGCGGCCGCCGCCAAGTTTGGGACGAGCTGGAACGCTATGCCAATGACCCACGGGTCATTGGCCAACTCTACGGCGTCGAACGCGAATCGGCTGA
>JAQVEQ010000099.1 GCA_028697875.1 Novosphingobium sp.
CTCTTCCGATCTCCCCCTTCCCTGCCTGAGAAATTCCGGCGATTTCGCCGCGCTTGCGGGCCCGATGGTCCATTCGGCCTCCTCTGCCGGTTCCACCCGTGCGTACGAAAGGTTACGCCTCGCCGGGGGGCCGGGCAAGGCAGAGCGGACCAATTCGTCCACCAACCGGCACGCCAACCCTCTCGCCAAGCGGGATTTCCCCGCCTATGGGCCAAGGCGTGATGGAAATATCCCAGCTACGGATCGCGCTCTTCAGCGGGAACTACAATTACGTTCGCGATGGCGCCAACCAGGCGCTGAACCGGCTTGTCGGCTATCTCCTGCGGCAAGGGGCGCAAGTGCGCGTCTATGCCCCGGTGGTCGAAAACCCCGCGTTCGAAGCGACGGGGACCCTGGTCGGCGTGCCTTCCATGGCCATTCCCCGGCGGGAGGAATACCGGATCCCGATGGGCCTGTCCCGGGCCGTCCGGCAGGATCTCGAAGCGTTCGCCCCCAATGTGGTCCACGTTTCCTCGCCCGACGTTTCCGCCCATCGCGCGGTCAGCTGGGCGCGCGCGAAAGGCATTCCGGTGCTGGCTTCGGTCCATACCCGGTTCGAAACCTACATGCGCTATTACGGGCTGGGCTTCACCGAACCGCTGATCGAGGCGATCCTGCGCCGCTTCTACCGCCGCTGCGACGCGGTAGTGGCCCCGTCGGAAAGCATGGCGCAAGTGCTGCGCGAACAGCGCATGTGTTTCGACATCTCGATCTGGTCGCGCGGGGTCGACCGGGATATCTTCAATCCCGGCCGCCGCGACCTTGCCTGGCGGCAATCGTTCGGCATCGCGGACGACGATGTCGTGATCGGCTTTCTCGGCCGGCTCGTAATGGAAAAGGGGCTGGACGTCTTTTCCGACACGATGGACGAACTGCGCCGCGCCAAAGTGCCGCACAAGGTGCTGGTGGTGGGCGACGGCCCGGCGCGCGGCTGGCTGGAAAACCGCCTGCCGGGCACGGCCTTCGCCGGTTTCCAGAGCGGCGACGACCTTGGCCGGGCAGTGGCCAGCATGGACATGCTGTTCAACCCCTCGGTCACCGAGACGTTCGGCAACGTCACGCTCGAAGCCATGGCCTGCGGGCTGCCGGTGGTCGCTTCCGCCGCGACCGGCAGCGAAAGCCTGGTCGACGACGGCGCCTCCGGCCGTCTCATCCGTCCGGGCGAAATCCATCATTTCGCGCAGGCGCTACGCGCCTACATCGAACAGCCGGAACTGCGCCGTGCCCATGGCGAAACGGGCGAACGGCGCAGCCGCGATTTCGACTGGGACTGCATCAACCACACCGTGGCCGAAATCTATTGCCGCCTGACGCGGCAGAAGGACTCGGCCTGAAGCCCTGAGCCGGGACTAGCGCAAGACCCCGCCCGCCCGCATCCGCCGGGCATAGAGCAACAGCGCGATGACGATGGCCCATTGCAGGACCGTGAAGACCACGGTCGGCGTTTCGTCCACCAGTGCCGGATGCGGCATGCCGTATTGCCAGGCGGTCAGCACGACGACCCCGATCAGTGAAACGGCAAAGGCATGCACGGCGTAATACTTGCGCAGCAGGAGGAACACGGCCCCCAGCACGCCGCCCCACACGGCAAACGCCCATGCCGCCTGCGCCCAGATCGGCATGCCGGCGATCCATGCCATCTCTTCCGGCCCCATGCCGACGGATGTCAGGTAGTCCATGTTGCGGCTTTGCGTCTGGACATAATCGTAGGCGGCGATCCCGCTCCACAGCAGCGACATCACGCCGACGATCCACAGATGGGCAGGCGTCCTGCCTCCGGCAGCTTGATTCATTGTTCCTCTCCCTCCAGCCCTTGCAGCCGGTGGCGCAGACTATCACTGCCGCGCCCCTGCGCAAATCCCGCCCTTGGGGCTGGCGCGAAAGGCCCGCCCTGCCCTATCACGGCCAGGCCATGAGCGACCTGTTCCAAGACTCGCCCCCGCCTGCCGCCTCGGCGGACGAACCGCGCGACGACGCGCCGCTGGCCGACCGGCTGCGCCCGCGCGCGCTCGACGAGGTCATCGGGCAGGAGCACCTGACCGGCCCCGAAGGCGCGATCGGGCGGATGGTGGCGGCAGGCCGCCTGTCCAGCATGATCCTGTGGGGCCCGCCCGGTACCGGCAAGACCAGCATCGCCCGTCTTCTCGCGGATGCCGTGGGCATGCGTTTTGCCGCCGTAAGCGCCGTGTTTTCCGGCGTCGCCGACCTCAAGAAGGCCTTCGCCGAGGCAGAAACCATGGCCAAGGCCGGACAGCGCACCCTGCTGTTCGTGGACGAAATCCACCGCTTCAACCGCGCGCAGCAGGACGGCTTCCTGCCCTTCGTCGAACGGGGCACGGTAACGCTGGTCGGGGCGACGACCGAAAACCCCAGTTTCGCGCTCAACGCCGCGCTGCTCAGCCGCGCGCAAGTGCTGATCCTCCACCGGCTGGACGCGGCGGCTCTCGGGCAACTGCTCGACCGGGCAGAAGCGCTGGAAGGCCCGCTGCCGCTGGCGCCGGAGGCGCGCGACGCGCTGGTGGCGTCGGCCGACGGCGACGGGCGTTTCCTGCTCAACCAGGTCGAAACGCTCTATGCCGCGCAGATCCCCGAACCGCTCGACCCGGCGGGCCTCGGCAAGTTCCTCCAGCGCCGCGTGGCCGTCTACGACAAGGACCGCGACGGACACTACAACCTGATCTCTGCCCTGCACAAAAGCCTGCGCGGATCGGACCCGCAGGCCGCGCTCTACTATCTCGCGCGGATGCTGACCGCCGGGGAGGAACCGCTCTACGTCCTCCGCCGCCTGACCCGCTTTGCCAGCGAAGACATCGGTCTGGCCGACCCGCAGGCACTGACCCAGTGCCTCGCGGCCAAGGACGCCTACGAATTCCTCGGCAGCCCGGAAGGCGAACTCGCCGTCGTCCAGGCGTGCCTCTACTGCGCCACCGCTCCCAAGTCGAACGCGGCCTACAAGGCGCAGAAAGCGGCCTGGAAAAGCGCGAAGGAAACCGGCAGCCTCATGCCGCCGCAGAACATCCTCAACGCGCCGACCAAGCTGATGAAGGAAATCGGCTACGGCGAAGGCTATACGTACGACCACGATGCCGAGGGGGGCTTTTCCGGGGACGACTACTGGCCGGAAGGGATGGCGCCGCAGACCTATTACGAGCCGGTCGAGCGCGGCTTCGAACGGCAGGTGATCGAACGCATCGCCTATTGGAACAGGCTGCGTGCGAAGCGCGGCGCCTGACTTCGCCCACTTCGCCGCGATCGACTGGTCGGGCGCGGTCGGGGAACGGCAGCGGGGCATTGCCGTGGCCCTGTGCGACGCGGGCGGCGGGCCACCGCGCCTTGTCCGCCCTGCCCACCGCTGGTCGCGCGGCGAAGTGCTCGACTGGCTGCTGCACGCCATGCCGCACGGAACGCTGGCCGGACTCGATCTCGGCATCTCGCTGCCGTTCGCGGACCGGGCCGCCTTCTTTCCCGGCTGGGACGCGAGCCCGCCCGACGCCCGCGCCTTGTGGGAACTGGTCGACAGAATCTGCGAAAGCGACGATCATCTCGCCGCGACCAGCTTCGTCGACCATCCCGAAGCCAGCCTCTATTTCCGCCGCCATGGCGGGCGCGAAGGGGCCGCGTTCGGCGCCGATGGCCGGAAGGGGGGCTGCGGGCGCTTCCGCGTGACCGAACACGCGCAGCAGCGCGCCGGGTGCAAGCCTTACAGCAATTTCAATCTCGTCGGCGCGGCGCAAGTCGGCAAGTCGAGCCTGACCGGGATGCGCGTGCTGCACCGGCTCGGGGACCGCCTGCCGGTCTGGCCGGTCGATCCCCTGCCCGCGTCGGGCTCGCTCGTCGTGGAAATCTACACCTCGCTCGCCGCGATCGAAGCGCACCGCTCGCCCGGCAAGACCAAGATGCGCTCCCGCGCCGAACTGAACGAGGCGCTGGCAAGCCTCGGCAGCCCGCCGTTCGCCGGACGCGCGCCGATGACCGACCACGCCGCCGATGCCCTGCTCACCGCCGCCTGGCTGCGCCGCGCGGCAGGGCGAAGCGAATTGTGGCACCCGCCCGCCATGACGGGCGCGGTAGCGCGCACAGAAGGCTGGACCTTCGGCGCAATTTGAAGCAAGGGGCGCGCCTCGGGCGAATTGTGGGCCGGCTTAGCTCAGTTGGTAGAGCAGTTGATTTGTAATCATCAGGTCGCGGGTTCGATTCCTGCAGCCGGCACCACCCCCGCTTGCACGCCCCGCGAGTCCACCCGTCAGTCCAGCATGATCTGCCGCAAACGGGCGATATCGGCGTCGCTGAAGCCCAGCACCTGCTTCACATAGCCTTCCGAACCGCCGTATTCCGCGTCGAGATAGACGAAGAACTGGGCGAGATGCGATGCCCCGCCCGGGGTGTAGAGCGGTTCGGCCCCGGTGCGGCCCGCCGCCTGCATCTTCGCATAATATTGCACCATCGGGTTGTCGGGATAGTCGGCCGGATCGAGCGGCGGCATTTCCCACTGGGTCCGGCGCAGCGCGGTCGAAAGGTGATAGTCTCTGAGGATCGTCTCGCGGTCGACGCCCAGCACGTCGTAGATCAGCGCGGTGGCGATGCCGGTCCGGTCCTGACCGGCGGAACAGTGATAGAGCACCGCGCCATCCCCGGCGAGCAGGCGCTTGAAAAGGCTGCGGTATTGGGGGGCGAGCAGCTTTTCCATGCCACGGTAGGTATTCTCGCCATCGCCCTGCCCCATTTTCGCGAACAGCGGCTTGAGCGAATAGTCGTTGGCGATGAACAGCGCCCCGGTGCGATCGTCGACGAGGTCGGGGGCGATCTCGCGTTCTTCGAGCGAACGGAAATCGACCACGCTGTCGAGCCCAAGCTGCCCGATGAGGGCGTAATCGTCCTCCGTCAGCAGGGCCATGGCCCCCGAACGGAACGCCTTGCCCCAACGCACGGTATGCCCGTCTCGCGTCTCGTAACCGCCGATGTCGCGGAAATTGCTGCCCTGTTCGAGCGGCAGCACACGTTCGGCGACGACTGTTGCCGAGCCGTCCTCGTGACGAAGGATGACATAGGCCCGCCGGCCGGCCGGCAGGGCGATCTTCGCTGTCCTGTCCTTGCTGGCCGCGGCGACGAGACGGTCGCCCGTGTCGACCGCCGTGTCGTCGCTCAGCCAGATCGCCACCGGGCCGGCGCCCGCGCGGGAAAGCTCCACCGTCTGCGCATCGATCCGCTCGAGCACGGCCGCCTCTTCCGCCGCGGCCGGAGCCGCGACGGAGAGCGCCAGGACGGAAACGAAAGTCGAAACGAAAGTCCTGTTCATCGTATCCCTCAGTAGTCGAAGCGAATGCCGAAGAGGTAGCGCGACCCGATCTGTTCCACCTCGGTCGGGTAGGCGGCGGAACCGGCATAGGCGACGTAGATCTCGTCGGTCAGGTTGGAGAGATCGGCAAAGAGAGTGAGATTGTCGTTCACCGCATAGCGCAGCGAGACGTCGAGGTTCTCGTACCCCTTGCGGTATTCGCCGCTGCCGAGGCCGCCCAGCGTATCGAGCCAGTCGGACCGCCACTGGTAGCTTACGCGCGCCGAGAAGCCGTATTTCTCGTAGAACAACGAGGCGTTGAGGATCGTGTCCGACATGCCCTGGAAAGCGATGTCCTTTTCGACCGGCGTATCGAAGCTGCCGTCGAGGAAAGTCACGTTGCCCTGGAAGCCGAGGCCATCCATCGGCGAAGGCAGGAAAGTGAACTGGTTCTGGAAGTTGAATTCCACACCGTAGAGCTTGCCGTTCTTGCCGTTATAGGTCCCGCTGAGCAGGTAGCCCGAACGATCGATGCCATCGGTATCGTAGAAGTCCGAACCGACTGCCACCTCGCTCTGGTAGAAGACGTTGTCCACCCAGCGATAGAAACCCGTGACCGACAAGATACCGTTGCCCGGCAGGTAGTATTCCACGCTGGCATCGACGCCCCAGGTATATTCCGGCTTGAGGAAGGGATTGCCGCCGGTGATTTCGCCAGGAATGGTCGAATCGTTGACCGAAGCCCCGACCCGGATCGCGCCGTAGGCCGGGCGGGAAATGCCCCGCTGCCCGGCAAGGCGCAGTATGAGGTTGTCGCTCGCTTCGTAACGGATGTTCAGGCTGGGGAAAAAGTCGGTGTAGCTGTCCTTCACCGTCAGCGGCGTCAGGACGGAACCCGCCTTGGTCGTGCCCGAATTGGTCAGCTTGTAGTTTTCGACACGCACACCACCGACAATGGTCGCCGCGCCGAGTTCCAAGGTGCCCATGACATAGCCTGCCAGGATCCGTTCCTTCTGATCGTACAGATCGTAGGCCGGAATGCTCTTGGACGGATCGTAATACCCCGCGTCGGCCAGCTTCGGCAGCAGGCTGTCGAGATCGGCGCGCATCGCGACATTGTCGATATAGTTCAGGGTAAAGCCGAGCGGGAACTGCGTGTCCCACGGCGTCGAAGTGACGTAGGAATTGACGTCGAAAGACTGGCCGACCGCGGCGCCATAGGCAAGCGGGGCATAGTTGCTGAAAGAGAAGTTGTTCCCTTCGATCTTCCGGTCGGCATAATAGAGGCCGCCCTTGAGGGCGAAGCCGTTGTCGAAATCCTTCGCTACGTCGAACTTGGCAGTGTAGGCATCAACCACCGTTTTCTGACGTGCATCCATGAAGATCGTGCTGGCAGTGTCCAGAATGCCCTGATTGAAACTGGCGATCGCATCGCCGCGCGCATAACCGGACCCGGTATCCACCGTTTCGTAGAGCGTAACGATCGGGAAGCGCGGATCGCTGTAATCGTAGGTCAGCGAAGGCGAATTCGTGCCCTTGCTGCTTGCGATCACCAGCGGCAGGTAAGACGTGTTCTTGGTCCGCGTGTAGTCGAGGCGCAGACTGGCTTCGAGGCCATCGTCGTCCTTGTAGTCGCCACCCACGGTCGCGATGCAGTTCTGGTTGCGGTATTCGCCATAATTGAAGCTGCCCCGCAGCGGAACGCCGACCAAGTCGCCGCTTTCCATGCTGCGCGTGCCGCTGGCCGCGCTGGAAAGCTGCAGCACATACTGGTTGCGCTGCTCGTCGTCGTTGAACTCGGTGAAAATGCCCTTGGCAAACAGCTTGAGATAAGGCGACGCCTGATATTCGATGCCGCCGAACAGCCCGTTGTTCCAGCGTTCAACCTTGTACTGGCGGATGTCGAACACGGTCGGCCCGTCCGCATCGTATGCGCCGACCTCGCGGTTGTCGGTAAGCTGCTTGCGGCGATAGTGCGAACCGCCCAGCACGACCCCGAAATCGTCGTTCGCCCAGCTCACGCGCAGCGAACCCTGGCGTTGCTCGCCGCCCTGTTCCATGAAGCCGTAACCAGCGTCACCCGAAACGTGAAAGCCCTTCCGGTCGAGCGGCGAATAGGTGTCGAGGTCGATCGTCGCCACGACCGCATCGGCCTGCAGGTCGGGCGTCAGCGACTTGTTCACGACCATCTGCGAAAGCAGCACTGCGGGAATCGCGTCGAAACGGAAGGCCCGCGTATCGCCGCCCTCGTCCACACCGGTCAGCGGAACGCCGTCGATACTGACGGACGTCCAGCGGTTAGGCGCGCCGCGCACCTGGATGTAGCGCTCCTGCCCCTGGTCGCGCTGGACCGCGACAGCGGGAAGGCGCGCCAGCGCGGCGGCGCTGTTCTGGTCCGGGAAGCGGCCGACGGCGTCCGCCGCGGCAATGTCGGCCACATTGTCGGCCTTGCGCTTGGCCTCGACCGAAGACTGCTGCGCCTGCACGATCGAACCCGTGACGACGATCTCGTCGCCATAGGTTGCACTGGCGTCGTCGGCCGCCTCCTCGGCATGGGCCGCGCCAGCCAGAGTAGCGGCGATGGCAAAGGTGCTGGCAAGAGTCGTAGCACGAAAAATCGCGTAATTCCTGGTCGTCATGGATACCCCCGAAACGTGTTGCGGGGTGGGCGACTAGGCGCGCTGCATTGCAGCAGTTAGACATAAATACGGCATATTTGTAACGATATTACGTCTAATATATTAAATAGTTCACCTTCATGCAAATTGAGTGCGTTTTTGTGCAACTCTCAGGCTGTTCGGTGTTCCAGCAGCCAATCGACCGCGCTGGCGAGGTCGTCGGCCACGGTGCTGGGCGGCGGCGAAATCTCCCGTTCGGCACCTTCGCGGTATTTCCCGGTGCGGACGAGAATCCCGGCAAGGCCGCAGGCCATGGCACCGGCCACGTCGGATTCGACATCGTCTCCGATCATAACGGCCTCTCCCGCCGCGCAGCCCATGCTGGCGAGAGCCGACTCGAAAAAGGCCGGGGCGGGCTTGCCCAGCACCAAGGGGTCCCGCCGGCTTGCAAAGGCAAGCGCGGCGACGAACGGACCGGCGTCGAGGCTGAGCCCGCCATCCGCATCCCGGAAGCTGCGATTGTTCGCCAGTGCGAGGAAAGCCGCCCCCCGGTCGAGCGCGCGGAAGGCCGCGTTGAGCGCAACGTAAGTGAAGTCTTCCCCCGCATCGCCCACCACCAGAGCTTCCGCCTTTCCCGGCGGAAGCCCGGCGAAATCCTCCACCAGAGACGGATGGACCAGCAGATGCGGCGCGAACCCCCGCTCCACGATCAGCCGCCGGGCGGCCAGTGCTGGCGTAAAGAGTTCCTCTTCCGCGACATCGACGCCCATGCCCCGGAGCTTTTCGAGAAGCACCCGGTGCGGGCTGCGCGTCGAATTGGTCAGGAAGCGAATGGAAAGACCCGCATCGCGCAGCCGGCCGATCGCATCGATCGCGCCGGGCACGGGCCGGTCGCCGACATAGACCACACCGCCAATGTCAAGGAGTACGCCGCATATCCGCATGCGCTGAATCCCGATATTGCCCGTAACGGCAACATCCTATCGCAAGCGCTCTCTTCCGGGAAGCCGCCTACCGCCCTGCAAGGCAGGGCAAAACCCGGCAGCCATCGTGGCCGCCGGGTCGTTTCCGGAACCGCTCGACCGCAGGTTACTGCGGCAGCTTCGCGAGTTCTTCGTCGATCTTTTCGAGCCGTTCTTCCGTGACGTCATCCGGCGCATAGGGCTGGATCGCCCGCAGCGTCAGGAAGCGGGCCATCTCGATCTGCTCGTTGTCGGTCATGCCGGGAATGTACTTGTCGATGATGGCCTTGGCGGCCGGATCGTCCAGCAGCGTACCGATCTCGGTATCCGCAGTCGTATATTTCGGCGCCGGGGCTTGGACGGCGGGAGTGGCAGCTTCGGTTGCGAAAGCGGCAGTGCCGCCAATCGCCAATGCCGCAGCAACAGTGGCGGCCAGGAACTTGCGCATGAAAAATCCTCTCGATCTTGGGCGAACGCTTCGCCTCGCGATCTTATCGCACGCAATCGTTCGAATTGCAAGAGTGCGGGAGACAGGCCCTACCAGGCGGTGCGGGCGGCCATGGCCAGTTCGACCGTGCGATCGGCGTAGGCAAGCAGCCGTTCGAGCGTCAATTTGCCGCTCGGCACCTCGTGAAGATGACAACCGCTGATCGCGGACACGATCATCCGGGCGACACCTTCGGGATCCCTGGCCGGAATTCCATCGCGCGCGGCTGCGGCCGCGATGTCTCCGCTTATGATATCGATCATGTAGCCATAGCCGATATCCGAGATCGTTTCCGCCAATTCGGGGAAACGATGCTGTACGCCCAGAAGCACGCGCTGGAATGAAATAACGTCCGGCTGCATCAGCGACTTCGCCATCGTATAGGCGTGGTGACGCAGGCGTTGCCGGATATCCTCGGTCAGCAGGTAATCGAGTTTCGAAGCCTCGCTCGACCATTGCGCGATGGTATCCTTGACCACCGCGGTAAACAGGTCTTCCTTCGACGAATGGCGGGCATAGAGCGTGCCCTTGGAAATGCCCACGGCCGCCGCGACCTGTTCCATCGCGACCGCATCGAATCCCTCGGCCAGAAACAGCGTGCGCGCGGTTTCCAGGATCACGCGATCGATCGCACTCGCACGGGCGGCACTGGGCCGTCCGCGCTTGGGCTGCAAGGCAGCGGAAGTGGTAGCCATCCCCCCTTCTACAGCGCAATGCGCATGGGACAATAGGGCGCGTGCATCGGGTTACCGCCTCGAAAAATCGAACGGTACCGATCAATATATTGACAAACGCCGCGATTAGCCGCACTTTCCACGGGAGAGGCGAGGCATTTCGCACCACCATGGGGAGACGAAGCCGAATGGTTTCAAGGATCACTGTTGCCGCCACCTTGGCGCTTGCCACCGTCGCCGGCACCGCCGCAGCCGAGGATACTGCTCCGCAATCGCCGGAAGCCCGCGCCGAGGCCACGCTCGCCCGGATGACGGACGCGGAAAAGCTCTCGCTCCTGACCGGCGAAATGCTACCCATGGTCCCGCAAAAGGACCGCCCCGAAGGCGTCACTCTCGGGGCCGGCTATGTCCCGGGCGTGCCGCGTCTCGGCGTGCCGGCCCTGGTCGAAACCGACGCCAGCCTCGGCGTGACCAACCCGATGGGGATGCGCAAGGGCGATGGCGCCACGGCCCTGCCCTCGGGCCTCGGCATGGCCGCGACCTGGAACCCCCGCCTGATCCGCGAAGCCGGGCGCATGATCGGCAGCGAAGCCC
>JAQVEQ010000336.1 GCA_028697875.1 Novosphingobium sp.
TCTCAGCATCGGGGCATCTGGACGTACGACGGGCCGGGGCGCATACATCTGCCCCAGCAAGGAGTGCTGGGGGAAAGCATTGAAAGGCACGCGCCTGGAGTATTGCCTGCGCGTCACACTAACCAACATGACCGTTTCGATGAAGTCCGGCTTCAGGAACTGGAGTGCCGAGATGTTGATCGCCACCAGCAGGTCGCCCAGGCCGGACGCCTGCCAGCGTGCCTGCTGCCGGCAGGCTTCCCCCAGCACCCATGTGCCGAGGGGGAGAATCAGGCCAGAATCCTCTGCAATGGGGATGAACTGGGATGGCGGCACGAGGCCCAGATCCGGATGGTTCCAGCGCACGAGGGCCTCGCAACCATTGATCCGACCGCTGCGGGCATCGATCTGCGGCTGGTAATGCAGCACCAGTTCGTTGCGCTCGATGCCGCGGCGCAAAGCGGTTTCAAGCATCAGGCGTTCAAACGCGCGGGCGTTCATGTCGGGAACGAAGAATTCGTACTGGTTGCGTCCGGCCGCCTTGGCGCCATACATGGCGGTGTCGGCATGCTTGAGCAGGGTGTCGACGTCGTTACCGTCGGCGGGGTAGACCGAGATGCCGATGCTGACCGAGGTGGACAGTTCGTTGTCCTCGATGTGAATGGGCGTACCGAGTGCTTTGATCAGCTTGTGGGCAATCTGCGCTGCTTCTTCCGGGGTCGAGAGACGGGGAAGCAGCGCAACGAACTCGTCGCCGCCGACGCGGGCAAGGAGATCCTCCTCCCGCAGGCAGCCCGTCAGCCGACGGGCGACGGCAGAAAGCAGGCGGTCCCCGACCGGATGGCCGAGCGAATCGTTGACGGTCTTGAAGTTGTCGAGATCGAGAAACAGGATGGCAAGGATTTCGTCATTGCGCTGTGCGTTGATCAGCGCCGCCTGGGCCTGGTTCGTCCACGCACTGCGGTTGGGCAGGCCGGTAAGCGGGTCGAAGTGAGCCAGATACTGGATGTGGGCTTCGGCCTCGCGTTCGGCGCTGACGTCCTGCACCGTGCCGCGGATGCGATGGAGGCCGTGGTCGACCCATTCGCTTTCGATCTGGAAATGGACAATGCAGGATTTCGTCTGCTCGAGGCTGCAATCGAAGGCCGCACGGCCGGGTTCTTCGGAGAGCTGCCTGATCGCACGCCGCAGGCGGCTGCGGTCCCCTTCGGCAATGCTCGATACGAGGTCGTCGAGCGTGCCGAGGGTGTCGGGTGTGCGCTTCAGTATTTCGAACAGTTCGTCCGAGCCATGAAGATGCGTGCCGCCGGCGTTGGTCTCCCAGCTGCCCAGTCTGGCGATGCGCTGGGCTTCGGCCAGTGCGTCCTGTTGTCTGCGCAGGCGCCGGGTTGCGGTCTGGAGCTCGGCCGTGCGCTGCTCGACCAGCGCGGCAATACGTCGTGTGTTGCCGGTGGTGATCAGGAGAAAGGCCCCCAGCATGCCCACGGCGAGCAAACCGACGGCGACCGAGGCCCAGGCGGCCCAGCTGCGTATCGACTCGAGGTAGGCAGGGGTGGCGTGAAGGCGCAGCTCCCACTGGCGGTTCGCAAACTCGATGGGGACGGCGCGGCGTATCGGTTGATCGAGCCAGCGCTCGGATGCACATTGTTCCGAGCCGGTCAGGCGGCGGTTGTCCGGCGGGGCGCTGAGATCGAGCAGGCAGAGCCCGATGCCGGTCTCGTCGGCAAGCGCCATCGCAGCAGCCATGGAGTCATCCATGCGGAAGGCCGCCGATACCGTGCCCATCAGGGGGTAAACGCCGTCCGGCGTGGCGGTCGTGCGGTAGGTGGCCAGATACACGACGACGCCGCGCTGGACCTGCTGTTCCTGTACCAGCTGGATGGCGTCCGAAGCGACCGGCTGGTGGTTCTGACGCGACAGGTCGATCGCTTTGGCCGTGGCCGGAAAGGCCGCCGGATTCAGCCCCAGCGCCTTGCGGTTGCGCGTAAGGGGCTCGATGAAGGTCAGCGGAAAATATGCGTCGGCTGCGGGGGCCGGGAAGGTCGTGCCCTCGGGATCGCGGCTCAGAATCTGGAAGTCGGGGTAGTCGTCCTGGCGGATTCGGGCTTCGAACGTGCTTCTCTGCTCATGGCGTACGAAGGGGCTCCAGCCGAAGTTCTGGGTGCCGGGATAGCGGTCGAGCCAGGGTGCGACGAATTCGCGGAAATCGCTGCGGCTGACGTGCTGGCTGACCGCGATGAAACGCTCGACCGACATGATCATGTCAGTTTGCGCCTCGAGTTGTTTGCGTACCGAACTGGTGACATGTTCGGCGTCGCGGTTGAACTGCGTCTGGATCCGCAGCGACTCCCAGTGGCGAATGCCCTGAAAGGCGAAGGCGAGTAGGGCGATGGCGAGCAGCAGCGGCGCGATGACGGCAGCGCGACGCGCCCGCCAGTCGGCCACCGGCCGCCCGAACAGAACGAACATCAGCGGTGTGGCGACCATGACCCCCAGGCTGTCGCCGATCCACCAGTTCCACCAGTTGAACAGTGCGTCGC
>JAQVEQ010000100.1 GCA_028697875.1 Novosphingobium sp.
CGGTTCCGGCAGGCCGGCAGGGTGCGAATGGTAATACCCGACAAGTTGCGGCCCCCCGGCCCGTTCGGCCCGGCAAGCATCGATCAGCACGCGCGGATCGATCTCGAACCGGCTGCGCGGATCGTCCGCGACATTCGCCACCGGACGGATTTCCGCAATCCGCCCCTCCGCACCCAGCAGCAAGCCGCAGCATTCTTCGGGAGCGGCCTTTTCTGCCTCGGCAAGCAGGCGTTCGATAAGGGGCGGCCTGACGGTAATCAGCATCGGTCATCCCTAGCTCGCGCCCGAGCCCCTGTTCAAGTCAAAGCCGCCTGCCGCTAGCCCCCCGCCCGGCCTGACCGGCGGAAGCCCTATCCGGCCACCCCCAGCAGCAGCCCGCCTCCGGCAGCAACCGCCAGTACCGGAATAACCGGCCACTTCGCGCGGAACGCCAGCAGGCACGCCAGGGTAGTCAGTACCGCGGCGCGCCAGTCGAAACTCGCAACTTGCGGCAGGTAGAAGCGCAGCGGCCCCACTTGCGACTGCGCGATTTGCGCAAACAAGACGTGAAGCGTGAACCACACGGCGAGGTTGGCGATCACTCCGACGACCGCTGCAGTCAGCGCGGCAAGGCCGCCCCGTAAACGTTTTGCCTGGCGCAACCGGTCGATCCAGGGCGCGAAGGCGAAAATCCAGAGGAAGCAGGGCGCGAACGTGACCCAGGTCGTCAGGCCCGCGCCCAGCAGCCCGGCTACGAACGGCGTGAAGGGTGCAGGCGAACGGTAGGCGGCAAGGTAGCCGACGAACTGCGTGACCATGATCAGCGGTCCGGGCGTGGTTTCCGCAAGGCCCAGCCCGTCCGCCATTTCGCCAGGCATGAGCCAGCCATAGCCCTGCACGGCCTGCTGCGCCATGTAGGCGAGAACCGCGTAGGCGCCGCCGAAAGTCACGACGGCGAGCCGGGAGAAAAATGCGCCGATATCCCACAGCACATGATCGCGCCCGAGCGTGACAAGGATCAACAGCATGGGCGCGGCCCAGACCGCGCCGCCGATCGCAAACGTCCGCAAGGTCGAACCCCAGGAATGCCGTCCCTTGTCCGGTTCCGGCACGACCGGCGAAAGTCCCAGCCAGTCCGGCCGCCCTCCCGCAACCGCCATACCCAGCGCACCGGCTCCGAGCACGAGCAGCGGAAACGGCAGGTCGAACAGGAACAGCCCCGCGAAAGCCGCCACGGCCACCGCCCGCTTGAAAGCCGTGTTCAGCGCCCGCCCGGCGATGCGGATCAGGGCCTGGGCGACGATGGCCAGCACGGCGGCCTTGATCCCCAGGAACAGCGCGGCGAACCAGTCCAGCCGGGCGGCGACCGCATAGAGCATCGACAGCCCCAGGATCACCAGCGCGCCCGGCATCACGAACAGCAGCCCCGCCGCCAGCCCGCCGCGCCAGCCGTGCAGCCGCCAGCCAATCCAGGTAGCCAGCTGCTGCGCTTCGGGGCCAGGCAAGAAATTGCAGAAATTGAGCGCGTGGAGATAATCTTCCTCGCTCACCCAGGCGCGCTGTTCGACCACTTCGCGGTGCATCAGCGCAATCTGCCCCGCCGGTCCGCCAAAGCTCAGCAGGCCGATGCGCAGGAACACTCGCACCACATCGCGCAGCGAAGGCGACCCGTCATTTTCCGCCATTTGCCGATTCGACTCCCCGCGCGCTCTTGTCACCACGGTCTTTATGCCCACATTTCCCGCCATGGGGAGCGGGCAAATCATTGAGGGCACTTTCGAAACCGGCGGCGCGCGGCTGGACAAGGCGCTTGCCGAAGCGTCGGGCCTTTCGCGCGAGCGGGTGAAGGCCCTGCTGGGAGAAGGGCGCGTCATGCTGGACGGGAAGCCCGTCTCCAGCGCTTCGGCCAAGCCCGCCGCGGGGACGCATTTCGCGATCGCCGTGCCCCCCGCCGCCGAGGCCGCCGCACGGCCGCAGGACATCCCTCTCGATATCGTGTTCGAGGACGAACATCTCGTCGTCGTCGACAAGCCCGCCGGGCTGGTCGTCCACCCCGCTGCGGGCAATCCGGACGGGACGCTGGTCAACGCCTTGCTTCACCACTGCCGGGGGCAACTGTCCGGTATCGGCGGAGTCGCGCGGCCGGGCATCGTCCACCGGATCGACAAGGACACATCCGGCCTGCTGGTCGTCGCCAAGAGCAACGCCGCGCACGAAGGGCTGGCGAAACAATTCGCCGACCATTCGATCGAACGGACCTATTTCGCGATCGTCAACGGCGTGCCGGTGCCGCAATCGGGCACGATCAGCGGCCGGATCGGGCGCTCTGCCACCAATCGCAAGAAAATGGCGGTGCTGGGCGATACCGAAACGCGCGGCAAACATGCCGTCACCCATTACCGCGTGCTGGAAACGCTGCCCGGACACGCGCCTGCCGCCAGCCTTGTCGAATGCAGGCTTGAAACGGGACGGACCCACCAGGTGCGCGTTCACATGGCGTCAATCGGCCATGCGCTATTGGGGGACCCGTTGTATGGTCGTGCAAATGCCCGAATCAGGCCGGTCCTTTCCCGCCTTTCCTTCGCTCGCCAGGCGCTGCACGCGGCGACTCTGGGTTTCGTCCATCCGGTTACCGGAAAAACCCATGTATTCCGTAGCGAAATGCCGCCCGACATGCGGGAACTTCTGGCAAATTTGGGGCATTTGTGATAACAAAATATCAAGTTCCCCATATCAATGTGGCCGCATCGGCGGGATGCCCGGCAGGGGTCCTGCCACAGCGGTCGACACGAAGAGGGTGTAGATCGAAGTGAGTGAGAAGAAACCGAGCCTGAGCACTGTGCCCGCCCTGTCGGGCGAACAGAGCCTCAACCGCTACCTGGCCGAGATCAAGAAGTTCCCGGTGCTGACGGCGGAGCAGGAATACATGCTCGCCAAGCGCTATCAGGAACATGAGGATCCCGAAGCCGCCGCGCAACTGGTGACGAGCCACCTGCGACTCGTGGCGAAGATCGCCATGGGCTATCGCGGCTATGGCCTGCCCGTGTCCGACCTGATTTCCGAAGGGAACGTCGGGCTGATGCAGGGCGTCAAGAAGTTCGAGCCCGACCGGGGTTTCCGCCTCGCAACTTACGCGATGTGGTGGATCAAGGCCTCGATCCAGGAATTCATCCTCCGCAGCTGGTCGCTTGTAAAAATGGGCACCACCGCGGCGCAGAAGAAGCTGTTCTTCAACCTGCGCCGGATGAAGAAGAACCTCGACGCCTACGAGGATACCGACCTCCATCCCGACGACGTGAAGAAGATCGCCGAGGATCTCGGCGTGCCCGAACAGGAAGTCGTCAACATGAACCGGCGCATGCTGATGGGCGGGGATTCCTCGCTCAACGTCTCCATGCGCCAGGGCGAGGAAGGGGCCGGCCAGTGGCAGGACTGGCTGACCGACGACCGCCCGCTGCAGGACGAAACCGTCGCCGAGGCGGAAGAAGCGCAACTGCACCACGAAATGCTGGTCGAGGCGATGGATGGCCTCAACGACCGCGAGAAGCACATCCTGGTCGAACGGCGGCTGACGGAAAACCCGAAGACGCTGGAAGAACTGAGCCAGGAATACGGTGTCTCGCGCGAACGTATCCGCCAGATCGAGGTGCGTGCCTTCGAAAAGCTGCAAAAGGCGATGATGCGCATCGCCGGCGAACGCCTGATCCAGACGCCCACGGCGGGCTGAGAACCGGAAATGGCAGTCCCCCGATGACCGCCGTGGGATACATTGCGCCTCCCTACGCGGCGCAGTAAATCCTCCGGCATGGTCGTTCGACTCCTGCGCATCCTTGCGCGAATCATCATCTGGTTTCTCGCCATCAGCGTCGGGCTGGTCCTGCTGTACAAGTGGGTGCCGGTCCCCGTGACCGCGACCATGTTGCTCGACGGGAACGGCATCACCAAAGACTGGACGCCGCTCAGCCAGATCGACCGCAACATGGTGGATGCCGCCATCGCGGCGGAGGACGGCAAGTTCTGTTCGCACAACGGCTTCGACCGCCAGGCGATCGAAAAGGCGATGCAGCGCAACGCCAAGGGCGGACGCATCCGCGGCGGCTCCACCATCAGCCAGCAGACCGCCAAGAACGTCTTCCTGTGGCAAGGCGGCGGCTATTTCCGCAAGGGGCTGGAAGCCTGGTTCACGGTGCTGATCGAAAAGGTGTGGGGCAAACGGCGGATCATGGAAGTCTACCTCAACGTCGCGGAAACCGGGATCGGCACGTACGGAGTCGAGGCAGGCGCCCAACGCTACTACAAACATTCCGCCGCCCGCCTGTCCCGCGGCGAGGCGGCGCGCATGGCAGCCGCCCTGCCCCTGCCCAAGAAGCGCGCCGTTCTGAACCCCGGCGGCTTCACCCGCCGCTACGGCAACACCATCGCCGCGCGCATCGGCGCGGTCAGACGTGACGGGCTCGACGCCTGCGTGTACGACTGAGCCGATGGGCACGGGACACTCTCACACGCATTCGCATAACCATGGCCATGGCCATGGCCACGCCCATGACCATTCTCACGCGCCCGCAAGTTTCGGGCGCGCCTTTGCGCTGGGCGTGGTGCTCAACACCCTGTTCGTCGTGGCAGAGGTGCTGGCGGGCTATTTCTCCGGCTCGATGGCGCTGATCGCGGACGCCGGGCACAACCTGTCCGACGTGCTGGCGCTGCTGATCGCCTGGGGCGCTTCGATCATGGCCAGCCGCCCGCCTTCGGCCCGTTTCACTTACGGTTTCAAGTCGAGCTCGATCCTGGCCGCCATGACCAACGCGGGCCTGCTGCTGGTGGCGGTGGGGGCGATCCTGATCGAGACCTTGCGCCGCTTCGTCGTTCCCGCCGCAGTCGAGGGCCGGACGATGATGGTGGTCGCCGGGATCGGCGTCGTCATCAACACCGCGACCGCCCTGCTGTTCATGCGCGGCCGCAAGCACGACCTCAATATTCGCGGAGCCTTCCTGCACATGACGGCCGACGCGCTGGTGTCGCTCGGCGTGGTCGTGGCCGGGCTGCTGATCCTGCTCACCGGGCAGAACTGGATCGACCCGGTCACCGGGCTCGTCATCGTCGGCGTGATTGCCTGGAGCACCTGGGGCCTGCTGAAGGACAGCGTGAAAATGGGCCTCAACGCCGTGCCCGACACGATCGACGAAGGCGAAGTGCGCGCCTATCTCGCCGGCCTGTCCGGGGTGGAGGCGGTCCACGATTTCCACATCTGGCCGATGAGCACGACCGAGACGGCCTTTACCGCCCACCTCGTCATGCCCGGCGGTCATCCGGGAGATACGTTCCTGCACACGGTCGCGCGCGAACTGGATCACCGCTTCGGCATCGGCCACACGACGATCCAGGTGGAAACGCTGAGCAACGCGGGCTGCGCATTGGAAAACGGGGAGACGGTCTAGACCGTCTCCCCGTTCACGATTTCAGTACGGAAGCGAAGCAGGAGGCTCAGGCCGCCGCTTCCTTCTTCTTGCCGAGGACCTGGACCGGTTCCTTGCGCCCTTCGACCACTTCCTTGTCGACCACGACCTCGCTCACCCCTTCGAGGCTGGGCAGGTCGAACATGGTGTCGAGCAGGATGCCTTCGACGATCGAGCGCAGGCCGCGCGCGCCCGTCTTGCGGGCAATGGCCTTCTCCGCGATCGTTTCGAGCGCGTCGTCGGTGAAAGTCAGTTCCACGTCCTCGAGTTCGAACAGCTTCTGGTATTGCTTGACCAGCGCGTTCTTCGGTTCCCTGAGGATTTCGACCAGTGCGGCCACGTCGAGGTCGTTGAGCGTGGCGATCACCGGCAGGCGGCCGACGAATTCGGGGATCAGGCCGAATTTCAGCAAGTCTTCCGGCTCGCACTTCTCGAGCAGTTCGCCCACCCGGCGCTTGTCCGGATCGGCGACATGGGCGCCGAAGCCGATCGACCGCTTCTGCAGGCGGTCGGCAATGACCTTTTCCAGCCCGGCGAAAGCGCCGCCGCAGATGAACAGGATATTGGTCGTGTCCACCTGCAGGAATTCCTGCTGCGGGTGCTTGCGCCCGCCCTGCGGCGGCACCGAGGCCGTGGTCCCTTCCATCAGCTTGAGCAGCGCCTGCTGCACGCCTTCGCCCGACACGTCGCGGGTGATGGAGGGATTTTCCGCCTTGCGGGTGATCTTGTCGATCTCGTCGATGTAGACGATGCCGTGCTGCGCCTTCTCGACGTTGTAGTCGCTGGCCTGGAGCAGCTTGAGGATGATGTTCTCCACGTCCTCGCCGACATAACCGGCTTCGGTCAGCGTGGTGGCATCGGCCATGGTGAACGGCACGTCGAAAGTGCGCGCCAGGGTCTGGGCCAGCAGCGTCTTGCCCGAACCGGTCGGGCCGACCAGCAGGATATTCGACTTGGCGAGTTCGACATCGCCCGCCTTGCCGCTGTGCTTGAGCCGCTTGTAGTGGTTATGCACCGCGACCGAGAGCACGCGCTTGGCGCGGTCCTGCCCGATTACGTAATCGTTGAGCGTCTCGAAGATCTCGTGCGGCGTGGGAACGCCGCCGTCCTTCTTGCCCGCGAGGCCCGCCTTGGTTTCCTCGCGGATGATGTCGTTGCACAATTCGACGCATTCATCGCAGATGAACACGGTCGGTCCGGCGATCAGCTTGCGCACTTCGTGCTGCGACTTCCCGCAGAAGCTGCAGTACAGAGTGCTCTTGCTGTCCGATCCGCTCAGTTTGGTCATAGTTCAATCCCGCCCCGCACGATGCGGGGATTCGCCGGAGACAGTCTAGTCACACGGCGGTCATAATCAATCCGCACCCTTACCATCCCGAAGCTTGCCCCGGACTGAAACGGCAAGGTTGCTGAAACCCTACACTTTCCCGACGGTCGGGCGCGTTACGGATCACTCCGGCGCACCGCCCGAACCGCTTTCGACGCCCGTCTCATCCGTATCCGGACGGGTTTCGAATACCTTGTCGACCAAGCCGAACTTCATCGCCTCGTCGGCATCGAGCCAAGTGTCGCGGTCGACCGCTTCCTCGATCTCTTTCAGCGACTTGCCGGTGTACTTCACGTAATAGTCGTTGAGCCGCTTGCGCAGGCGCAGGATTTCGCGCGCCTGGATCTCGATATCGGAAGCCATGCCGCGCGCGCCGCCCGACGGCTGGTGGATCATGATTCGCGCATTGGGCAGCGCGATGCGCATGCCCGGCTCGCCCGCCGCGAGCAGGAAGCTGCCCATCGAGCAGGCCTGGCCGACGCAGACGGTGGAAACGCGCGGCTTGATGTACTGCATGGTGTCGTGGATCGCGAGGCCCGCGGTAACCACGCCGCCCGGCGAGTTGATGTACATGCTGATCGGCTTGGACGGGTTCTCGCTCTCGAGGAACAGCAGCTGCGCGACGATCAGCGAAGCCATGTGGTCTTCGACCTCGCCAGTGACGAACACGATCCGTTCGCGCAACAGGCGGCTGAAAATGTCGAAGCTGCGTTCACCCCGGCTGGTCTGTTCGACCACGACCGGCACCAGCGCGCCGGTAATGGGATCGCGGGTGAACTGCCCCTGGGTGCCATAGGTTTCGCCGGAATTGCCGAACAGGTCGATCATGGAAGTCCTCATATGGTTGCGCCGGCCTATGTCGCGTGCCTGCCCCCGATGTTCAAGGGGATTAACTCCTGACCAAGAGAAAAGGGGCGAAGCACATGCCCCGCCCCTTCTCTTTTCGCTTTGCCGGCGCCGGGCGCCGGGCCGTTCATTCCGCCTTGGCGGCAGGCTTCTTGGCAGGAGCCTTCTTCGCCGGGGCCTTCTTGGCAGCCGCAGGTTTCGCTTCGCCTTCGGGCGCAGCTTCCTTCTTGGCTGCCGGCTTCTTGGCGGGGGCCTTCTTCGCGGCGGGCTTATCTTCGGCCGGAGCGGCTTCGGCCTTCTTCGCCGGGGCCTTCTTGGCAGGGGCCTTCTTGGCCGGAGCCTTCTTCGCCGCCGGCTTTGCTTCGGCGGAGCTGTCTTCGGCTTCGATCGCGGCTTCGAGTTCCTCGCGCGTCACTTCGCGTTCGGTGATCTCGGCCTTGTCGAACAGGAAGTCGACAACCTTGTCCTCATAGAGCGGCGCACGCAGCTGGGCAGCGGCCATCGGATCCTGGCTGACGAACTGCATGAACCGTTCGCGGTCTTCCGGGCGGTACTGCTGGGCCGCCTGCATGACCAGCATCTGCATTTCCTGGTCGCTGACGGTCACGCCATTGATCTGGCCGATTTCCGACAGCAGCAGGCCGAGGCGCACGCGGCGTTCGGCGATGGCGCGGTAATCGTCCTTCTCCGCTTCGATTTCCTTCAGCGCGGCTTCGGGATCTTCCTCGCGGGAAGCTTCCTGCTGGAGCTGGGCCCAGATCTGGTTGAATTCGGCTTCCACCATCGACGGCGGAACCGGGAAATCATGCGCACCGGCAAGCTGGTCGAGCAGCTGGCGCTTCATCTGGGTGCGGGTCAGGCCGTTGGTTTCCTGCTCGAGCTGGCCGCGCAGCAGGCCCTTGAGCTGGTCCAGGCCTTCAAGGCCGAGCGACTTGGCGAAATCTTCATCGACCGTCGTTTCGGCGGGCACTTTCACCTGCTGCACGGTGACGTCGAAAGTCACTTCCTTGCCCGCGAGGTGCTGGGCCGGATAGTCTTCCGGGAACGTGACCGTGATGGTCTTCTCTTCACCGGTCTTCACGCCGGTCAGCTGTTCCTCGAAACCGGGGATGAAGCGGCCCGAACCGATTTCGAGCGGCTGGCCTTCGGCCGAACCGCCTTCGAACGGCTCGCCATCGAGCTTGCCGACGAAATCGATGATCAGCTGGTCGCCTTCGGCGGCCTTCTTGGTCTTGGCCGCGTCCTTGAAGCTCTTCTGGTTCTTGGCGAGTTCAGCGAGCGATTCGTCGACCTTCTCGTCGCTGACCGGCACCACCAGCCGTTCGAGCTTGAACCCTTCGGTCGAGGGAACCTCGATCGCCGGCAGGATTTCGAGTTCGATCGTCAGCTCGGCGTCCTTGCCTTCCTCGTACTCGGGAGCGAGCCGGACGTCGGGGCGAATCGCCGGACGCAGTTCCTTTTCCTTGATCAGCGAATCGACCGATTCCTGGACCGTGGCGTTCAGCGCTTCGGAATGCAGGGCGGGGCCGTGCATCTTCTTGACCAGGTTGGCCGGGACCTTGCCCGGACGGAAGCCGGGCATGCGCATCTGCGGCGCGATCTTCTGCACTTCGCTTTCGATCCGCGCGGAGATGTCCTTCGCGGAAATCGTGACGGTATAGCCGCGCTTCAGGCCTTCATTCGTGGTTTCGACGATCTGCATGTCTAATTCGTGCCTTCTCAAATCCTCAACACGCCGGGCCTTGGGGCTCGGTTCGGACTGGTGCGGGCGAAGGGACTCGAACCCCCACATCTTGCGATACTGGAACCTAAATCCAGCGCGTCTACCAGTTCCGCCACGCCCGCGGCCCGACGAAGTTTCCGGCTTGGTGGAAATACCGTCCGGAAAGGAAAGGCTGCGCCCTTATCGGGGGTTGGACAAAAGGGCAAGTGCAACAGGCCGGGCCGAAGAGCTATCGCGCGCGATCGGCCCTGCACTGGCAGCAGCCCTGTTGCGCAGGGGAGCCGCGCGGATTAAGGGCGCGGCATGAGCGACAGCGAACAGACTCCCGCCCCGTCCACCGGCACCAGCACAGGCGCGGACCTGCCGCCCGACCGGCTGGCGATCAACCCGACGAGCCCGCATTTCGATGCCGAAAAGCTGCAACGCGGTATCGGCATCCGTTTCAAGGGCGTGGTTCGCACCAATGTGGACGAATACTGCATTTCCGAAGGCTGGGTGAAAGTGCAGGCGGGCAAGACCATGGACCGCAAGGGCCAGCCCCTCCTCATCAAGCTCAACGGCCCGGTCGAAGCCTGGTACGAAGACCTGGGCGAAGACGCGCCGGTCGCCAAGGCGGGCTGACGCCCGCTTCCGGGCTTCCTTGCCCCGAAGGGCCTACTTTCCGTATTTTGCGATGATCGCGCCGACCGGATCGGCGCGCCTTTCTGCGCGCGTCCACTTGGCGTTGCCCGGTTTTGCCCGGTCCTTGTAAATGAAGCCTTCCACCGGCCAAGCCGTGGTGCCGAGGGCCTGGATCGGCGCGTACCACACTCGCACCGCGCTCCAGTCGTTGTTTTCGGACACGTCCACCGCGCGCACGTCGTCTTCGATCTGGCCGCGCCGGCCGTTGATCGGCGACCAGTTGGCGTGACGCAGCAGCACCGTGCGCGAATCGACGATCCGGCTGACTGCCGCAACATGGCCCAGCAGCATGTTGCCGTGGGGTTCGAACGCCATGACCGCGCCGACGCGCGGCGTGCTGCCCCGCTGGTAACGGCCTTCCGCCTGCCCCCACCAGGTATG
>JAQVEQ010000101.1 GCA_028697875.1 Novosphingobium sp.
CGCGCCAGCCGGCGATCTTTCCGTCGCGGATTTCGAACACGCCCATCACTGGCAGTTCGACCCAGCCGACCGGCATGAGAAAGCGGGCGGTGCGCTCGTTCATCACCATGTCGGTGCCGTTGCTGACCGCATTGTGGATCACCCAGTCCACTTCTTCCGCATTGGCGAGGAAAGGTTCCAGCACGGCGCGGATGCCTTCGTGGCCGAAGACCGGTTCGAGCGGGACGTTGTGATAGCGGGCGTCGGGCGTGAAGCAGGCGAGCACGGCGTCGATGTCCTTGCGGCAACAGGCGGCGATCATCGATTCGACGATCTCCCGGGGGTCGTTCATGTTCATCCTCCTCCTCGAATGGTTCGTGACTTTCGCGTGTGGCGGGGTGCTCAGCCGATCAGGAATGCGCGCATGACCCGTTCCATCAGTCTTTGCTGTTTTTCCAGCGCGTCGTCGCTGAGCGCGTCGATCCCCGCCAGTTCCCGCAGCAGGGGCTGGGCGAGGAAATAGCCGCAGCACAAGTTGAAGATCGCGATTCCCTGCAGGACCACGCTGTCGTCGTCGCCGGGCATGACCTGCCGGTTGAGCGCGCGGCCCTGGGCGAACAGGCGCAGCATCCATTCGGCGGCATTGCCTGCGGGAGAGCCTTCGTGGAACGCCTGGATCGCCTGGTAGAACAGCGCCGGCATCTGTGGGTGTTCGGCATTGAGGCGCAGTATTTCGCCGGGCAGGGCAAGCGCTTCGGCAGGCGTGATCGGCGCTTCCAGCAGCCGGGCGATCCGTTGTTCCATCGGCCGCAGGCTGCGTTCCAGAACGGCGGCGTAAAGCGCCTCCTTGTTGGCGAAATGGTTGTAGATGCCCGGTTCGCGCAGGCCCGCGTCCTCGGCGATGTCGCGCAAGGTGGTCGCCTGGTAGCCCTGGCGCGCGAATAGCTTTTCGGCGGCATCCATGATGCGCTGTGCGGTCATTTCGCCTTTGGTCGGCTTGGTGGTCTGCTGGGCCTTCATGGTATCAACCGATAATGGATATTCGGGATATTCCCGGAATTTCTCCGATCTTGCAACGAATTATAGCGTAGCACTTGTGGAAAAAATGAGTGAGCGATAATATCGAGTCGAATCCCCGGCATGGGGACATGACAAGGCGGGCGGGGCGCAACCGGCGTCCGGCCCGGCAGGAGGAGAGGCCGATGGGTGAAGTGGCGGAACAGGCGAAGCCGATGTTCCCTGATGTCGATTTCGGTACTGGCGAAGTGCCTGATTTCCACGAGCGGATGGACCGGCTGCGGGCCGAAGGGCGCCGCGTGGTGCCGGTGCTCTATTACGGCGAAACCGCCTGGCTGATCCTGCGGCACGAAGACGTGCGCCGGGCCTATCGCGACGGCGAAGCCTTCCCTTGCGGCGAGGCCTACCTGCGCCATTCCTCGCCCGCGATGGGCGACAAGATGCTGCTGTGCCTCGATGGGGAGGAGCACCGCGTCAAACGCCTGCTGATCTCGCGCGAGTTCCTGCCGCAGAAAGTGCAGGAATATGTCGGCCGCCTGATTCGCCCCCTGGCGGACGAACTGATCGACGTCTTTGGCGAGCGGCGCGAACTCGACCTGGTGGAGAATTTCACCCGGCCCCTGCCGATGTACCTGACGACCCGCCTGCTCGGCCTGCCGGATGGCGACGGCAAGCAGCTGGTCGAATGGATCGAGGCCCTGTTCACTTACGCGCTCAACCCCGAGCGGACCCTGCGCGCGCGGGAGGAAGTGTCGGAATTCCTCCTGCCGTTCATTCACGAACGGCGGCGCGAGCCGCGCGACGACCTGATCTCGCTGCTGGCGACGAGCAAGGTGGAAGGCCAGCACCTGAGCGACGAGGACATCCTGTGCTTCGCCCGCCTGCTGTTCCCGGCCGGCTCGGACACGACATTCCTGACGATGGGCAGCATGATGAACGCGGTGCTGGGCGATCCGGCCTTGCGCCAGCGGCTGATCGACGAACCGGACCTGCGGCCCAGGGCGGTGGAAGAAAGCCTGCGCATGTTCGGCACGATCGCGTTGCAGAACCGCTACACGGTGAGCGGGTGCGAAATGCACGGCGTGCGCATCCCGCCCCATTCATGGGTGCTGTTCGGCAATGCGCCGGGCAATTACGATCCGGATGTCTATCCCGACCCGCACCGCTTCGACATGGACCGCAATCTCAAGGGTATGGTGACGTTCGGCGGCGGGCCGCATGTCTGCATCGGGGCGCATCTCGCCCGCGTGACTTTGACGGTCGGCCTCTCGCGCCTGCTGGACCGGTTGCCCGGCCTGCGCCTGGCAGGGCCGGTACAGACGCCGCTCGGCGCGATCATGCGCGGCGTGCGCCACTTGCCGGTGGCATTCGACGCCATCCTGCCCGCCAGCGCGGAAGAGGCGGTTGCGTGACGGTCTGGCAGTGCATGTCCTGCGGCTTCACTTACGACGAAGCGGCAGGCGATCCGGACCACGGCATCGCCCCGGGCACGCGGTGGGCGGACATTCCCGACGACTGGACCTGCCCCGAATGCGGGATGGACAAGGCCAGCTTCGAAATGGCCGAGCTATAGGCCGGGCCAGTGGAAGGGCAGGGCGGTTTCGCCCGTTGCCTTGCCTTGTTCGTCGAAACGGCGTTCCGCGATGGTGCCTTGCCCGTCGCGGGCGATCGTGACCACCGTGCTGCACCGGGTGCCGTAGACCGGGTTGCGGATGAAGACCGGGGCATAGTCCGGATCGGGCCCGTGTTCCGGCAGGGCGGCGGCCGGGCCGGGCGTTTCCTTGCGCAAGGCGGTGAAGAGCGGCGCCGTATCGTGCCCGTCCCGCGCCAGCCAGTCCGTCACATCGGCGCAAAGCTGGTGCGTCTTGGGCCAGACATGGCCGAAGTCGCCATTGGACAGGCCGTGGACGCCGGGTGCCAGCGGCAGGCGCGTTTCCTGCGGATGGTTGGTCAGGACCATGGCCGCTTCCGGCCCGGCGAGCAGCAGGTTGAACGGATTGTACTGGCCCAGCGCGGCCGGGTCCTCCCCGGCAAGGGCCGCCGTTACCAGGCCCCCGCGCGAAGGGCGGTCCGGCTGCGGATAGCCCGATACGCGATAGTTGGTAATCAGGGCGAAACGGCCCCGTTCCGACACGCCCAGCCACGTCCCGCCAGCCAGTTCGTCGCGCCCGGCGAGAATTCCGCTGCCGTCGTCCCAGCGGGTGAGCGGAGCGCTGGGACGGGCGTGGAATTCGTCGCGGTTGCCCAGGGCGACCAGCAGCCAGTCGGGGTGGGCATCCCATGCAAGGGCGGCGATGCACACGTCAGATGAGCCCCTTGGCCTTGAGCGAGACATGCCCTTCGCGCCCGACGATCACGTGGTCGTGGACCGTCACACCCAGCAGCCGCCCGGCTTCCGCGATGCGGTTGGTGATCTGGACGTCGGCCCGGCTCGGCTGGGGGCAGCCGGAGGGATGGTTGTGGACCAGGATCAGCGCCGTGGCCCCGATGTCCAGCGCCTTGCGGATGACTTCGCGCGGATGGATCGCCGCTTCGTCCACCGAACCGTCGCCGACATGGTGGTCGAGAATCAGGCGGTTCTGCGCATTGAGATAGAGCACGCGCACGCGCTCCACCGTCAGGTGCGCCATGTCGATATGGAGGTAGTCGAGCAGGGCCTGCCAGCTGCCCAGCACCGGCTGCTGCTGCACTTCGCTGCGCGCCATGCGCCGTGCGGCGACGGCCACGATCCTGAGCGCGGCGGCGCTGACTTCGCCCATGCCTTCGACAGCGGCCAGTGCCTTGGGATCGGCATTGAGCACGCCCGCCAGCGAGCCGAAACGCTTGAGCAGGGCCTTCGCGGTCGGCTTGGTATCGCCCCGGCTGCGCGCGGCGAACAGCAGGTATTCCAGCACTTCGTAGTCGGCCAGAGCTTCCGCTCCGCCTTCGAGCAGGCGCTGCCGCAACCGTGCGCGATGGCCCGCGGCATCGGGCACTGGAGCCTTTCCCCCGGCCAACGGCAACTTCCTTTTGTTTCGTGCGTTCATCGTGAAGCAATTGCCGCAATGCATTGCCTTTGCATGGGCTTGCGCGCAAGTGTGGATGGCGATGGCCGAACAGGACGACGAAACGGAACAGTTTGCCGAAGAGGCTGTCGCGGTGCCGCAAAGGCGCCGGCGCGGGCGTATCGTCCTGGCTATCGCAGGGGTCGTGGTCGCCTTGCTGGCGCTGGTGTGGTTCACGCGCGAGGATATTGCCGACAATATCATTGCCAGCCAGCTGGAAAGCCTCGGCATTCCGGCGACATACAAGATAGAGCAGATCGGACCGTCGAAGCAGATTCTGACCGACATCGTGGTCGGCGATCCCGCACGGCCCAACCTGACGGTCGAACGGGCGGAAGTGACGATCTACCAGCCGCTCGGCCTGCCCTATATCGGGCGGGTGCGGGTGGTGAACCCGCGCTTCTATGGCACGTTCCACGACGGCAAGCTGAGTTTCGGCGCGCTCGATCCCCTGCTGTTCGACAAGACGCGTACCGAGCCCATTTCGCTGCCCCGCTTCAATCTCGATCTCGAGGACGCGCGCGGGCTGGTGGAAACCGATTACGGCCCGGTCGGGATCAAGGCCGAAGGGCATGGCGGCCTGCGCGACGGTTTTTCCGGCATTGTCGCCGCGCTCGCGCCCGCACTGGCGGGCGAGGGGTGCGCGGCCGGAAGGACGAGTTTCTTCGGCAAGATCGCGATTGCCGGGGCCAAACCGAAGATTTCCGGCCCGGCGCGGCTCGAATCGCTTGCGTGCGATAAGGCGGGCGCGGCCTTGCGCGATGCGGTGGCCGGGATCGACCTGACGGCGGACGAGAGCTTCGAGAATGTCGAAGGGACTTTCGACTTGCGCAGCGCGGCGGGCCACTATGGCGATTTCGCGCTGACCGGGTTCAACGGCACGGGTGCGCTGACCTTGCGCGGGGATGCCCTGACGGCCCGGTACGACAGCGTCATGCGCGGGTTGCAGTCCCCTGTCGCGGCTTCTCCCGTGATGACTGGAAAGGGGCGCCTGCGCGGGAACGTGGGCGAAGGCCGGTTCGAATGGGACGCCGGCTGGGAAGGCAATGGCGTGCGCCTGTCCAACCGGATCGACGCCGGGCTGGGCACGCTTGTTTCCGGCAGCGAAGGAACGCTGCTGGCCCCCATATTCGACCGGATCCGCCAATCCTTGCGGCGCGAGGGGCGGGGCAGCCAGCTGGTCGCCCAGACGACCTTGCGCAAGACGGCCAAGGGCCTGAGTCTCGTCGTCCCGCAGGCCGGGTTGCGCGGGGGCAGCGGGGCGACGCTGCTGTCGCTGTCGCGCGTGCAATATGCCGCCGAGGGGAACGCCCCCGTGCGCCTGTCGGGCAATTTCACCACCGGCGGGCTCGGCTTGCCGCAGATCACCGGGCGAATGGACCGGCAGGACGGGGGCAAGGCGGTGTTGCGCCTGACCATGCCGGAATATCGTGCGGGCGGCGGCAGCCTGGCCGTGCCGGAATTGCTCGTGCTGCAGAACGAGGCGGGGGCGCTCGGCTTTGCCGGTGCGATCCGTGCGAGCGGGGCCTTGCCGGGCGGTCTGGCCGACGGGCTGGTACTTCCCGTTTCGGGCAACTGGTCGCAACAGGCGGGCCTGTCGCTCTGGCGCGATTGCACGAACCTGCGTTTCGACCGGCTGGTGCTGGGCGGGGCGGAGTTCGCCAAGGATAGCCTGACGCTCTGCCCGCAAGCGGGCGGTGCCATCGTCCGCAGCGATACGCGGGGCACGCGCCTGGCGGCCCGCACCAAGGGACTCGACCTTGCAGGCAAGCTCGGCGGCAGCCCGGTGCGCGTCCGCAGTGGGGCGATCGCTTTCGCCGCGCCGGGCAAGCTGGCGGCGCGCGATTTCGACGTCGCGCTCGGGCCGCCGGAGGAACAGACCCATTTCACGCTGGCGAATCTCGACGCGACGATCGGCAGCGGAATTGCCGGACATTTCAGCGGCGTCGGCATGAAGCTCTTTCCGGTTCCGCTGGACGTGCTCGACGCTTCGGGCGCTTGGCGGGTCGAACATGGCGCGCTGGTCCTGTCGGAAGCCAAGGTCCGGGTCGAAGACCGCGAAAAGCCCGGCCGGTTCGAACCGCTGGAAGCCGATGGGGCCAATCTGACGCTGGCGAACAGCACCATTCAGGCCGATGCGCTGCTGCGCAATCCGACGACCGGGCGGGAAGTTACCCGGGTCGCCATCGTCCATGACCTGACAACCGGTACCGGCCACAGCGACCTTGCGGTCGACGGGCTGGCTTTCGACAACGGGCTCCAGCCCGATATGCTGAGCGGGCTGGCGTTGGGCGTGATTGCCAATGCCAAGGGCAGCGTGACCGGCACGGGCCGGATCGACTGGGACGAATCGGGCGTGACGAGCTCCGGCCGCTTCTCCAGCAAGGCGCTCGACTTCGCGGCTGCATTCGGGCCGGTCCAGGGGCTTTCGGGGACCGTGACGTTCACCGACCTGCTCGGCCTGGTGACCGCGCCCGATCAGCGGCTGAAGATCGTGTCGATCAATCCCGGCATCGAAGTGCGCAATGGCGAATTGAGCTTCGACATGAAGCCCGGCTTCATTCTCGACGTCAACGGTGCGCACTGGCCCTTCATGGATGGCAGGCTGACGCTCGAACCCACGCGCATGAAGCTCGGCGAGGCGGAAACCCGGCGCTATACGCTGACGGTCGACGGGCTCGACGCGGCAGTGTTCGTCCAGCGGCTGGAACTGGGCAATATCATGGCGACCGGCCGTTTCGACGGTTCGCTGCCGCTGGTCTTCGACGAGAACGGCGGGCGGATCGAGGGCGGACATCTCGTTTCGCGCGATCCGGGCGGCAATCTGGCCTACATCGGGGAGCTGACCTACAAGGACCTTTCGGCCATGGGCAACTTCGCCTTCGATGCGCTGCGGTCGATCAACTACCGTTCGATGAAGATCGACATGGACGGCTCGCTTGCCGGCGAAATCATCACCCGCGTGAGTTTCGACGGGTTGAGCCAGGGCGAAGGGGCGAGCAAGAATTTCCTCACGCGGCAGGTGGCCAAGCTGCCGATCCGTTTCAATCTCAATATCAGGGCGCCGTTCTTCAGCCTGTTCGGCTCGTTCAAGTCACTTTACGATCCCTCGCTGGTCCAGGACCCGGCGGCACTGGGGCTGCTTGACGGGAAAAACGGGAAAAAGGCTGTCAGTGCCGTTCAGCGCCCAGTCAGCGAGGCAATGCGATGAAAATGCGGCAATTGACCGGAAGCGAACCGGCTGCGACAACCGGCAGGATGCAGGGAAGGCAGCAGGCGATGCGCAGGTCGTTTCTTGGCACTTCGGGTGCCGCAATGATGGTGATGGGCGGCGCGTTGGCGTGCTCGGGTTGTGTTTCGGTTTCCGCGCCGGACAAGCCGATCGTTATCGAGCTGAACATCAACATCAAACAGGAAGTGGTCTACAAACTGGACAAGGGCGTCCAGGACATGATCCAGGATAATTCGGGGATTTTCTGATGCCGTCGCAAATGTTTACCCGTTCAATTGGCCTCGTTGCCGTCGCTGTCGCGGCGCTTGCGCCGGTGGGCGCCATGGCGCAGCGCGATCCGGCCTACGAGGCCGCGCGCAAGGCCGGTCAGGTCGGGGAAAAGCCCGACGGTTACCTCGGCGTTCTGTCTGGCGGTTCGTCCGTCTCGTCGCTGGCCGACGATATCAACATCAAGCGCCGCGCCGCTTACACGAGCGAAGCGCGCAGCCAGTCGGTCACGGTCGACCAGGTCGCTTTCGTCGCCGGTTGCCGCAATATCCTGCGCACTGCGCCGGGGGAAAAGTATCAGGCGCCCGACGGGTCCTGGCAGACCCGCACCAGTGCCCCGCCGATCCGCGATTCCCGTTGTCCGTAAGTATTGGCAATATTCCTGACGGACGAGACTGCCGCCCCCCGCCGCAAGGCGCCGGGGCGGCTTTTCTTGTCGCCTTTGCGGTATTCCCCTTTCGGGCCGGTTGACTCGGGAAAGTGCCCCGCCTAAGGGGTCGGCGCCCTCGGCGGGCAGGCTTTGTCCGTGCCGTGCTGCACATGTTATTGGAGCAAGGCATGAGCAAAGAACCGTCCGGCCGGGAACCCATCGGTGAAGATGCGCGGATCGACGCGCTCGAAGAGCGGCTGAAGGCCGCGCGCGAGCGGGAAGATCAACGCAACCGGCCGCAGGTAAGGGGTGTCGACGAGAACGAGCGTCTCGGGCACCGCGTACTGGCCGAATTGCTGGGGGGGATCGGTGGCGGCGCGTTGATCGGCTGGGTCATTGACCTGTTGCTGTCCAACGAGAAGCCCTGGGGTCTGTTGGTGATGATGTTCATGGGGATCATCGTTGCCTTCAGGAACATCATCCGGATTTCGAACCGGCGTCCTGACTGATCCCAACGAGGGGACCTGAGGGGCGCTTTTGGTTCACATGGCGCAGGGATTACCGCAAGTGGCAGCCGAGCAGGCCAAAGTCGACCCGATGCATCAGTTCGCGATCGAGCCCCTTTTCGGCTCCGCGCACTGGGAAATTGCCGGTTACAACATCGCTTTCACCAATTCCGCGCTGTGGATGGCGATTGCCGCCGTCGCTCTGTGGATTTTCGTCGCCGGCGGGATGAAGCGGGAACTGGTTCCCGGCCGCTGGCAGATGGCGGTGGAAAGCTTTACCGGCTTCGTCGACGACCTCCTCGAGGCCAATGTGGGCAAGGAAGGGAAGAAATACGTTCCGTATATCTTCTCGCTGTTCATGTTCATCCTCTTCGCCAACGTGCTGGGCCTGATCCCGCTGCCGCTGGCCATGGTTGGCGTGCACCCGTTCACCAGCACCAGCCATTTCACCGTTACCGGCGTCCTTGCGATCCTTTCGTTCGCGATCGTGCTGATCGTCGGTTTCTGGAAGCACAAGCTCAACTTCTTCTCGCTGTTCGTGCCGCATGGCACGCCGCTGCCGATGATCCCGCTGATCTTCTGCATCGAGCTCGTCAGCTTCCTGGTTCGTCCTTTCAGCCTCGGCCTGCGTCTCTTCGTCGCGATGATGGCCGGTCACGTGCTGCTCGAAGTACTTTCCAGCTTCGTCATCGACGGGATCAATGCCGGTCTCGGCATCGGTCCGGTCGTGTCGGTTCTCAGCTTCGTCCTGATGCTGGCGATTTGCGCTCTGGAAATCCTCGTCGCAGGCATCCAAGCATACGTTTTCGCGTTGCTCAGCTCGCTCTACATCAACGACGCTGAACATCTTCACTGAGTTTCTTCCACCTTCACGGAAATTGCATTTCCAAACGGATTTACGAAAAGGAGTTATTCAAATGGACCAAGAAGCAGCCAAGCTGGTTGGTGCTGGCCTCGCCGCGATCGGTGCCGGTATGGCCGCCATCGGTGTGGGTAATGTGTTCGGCTCGTTCCTCGAAAGCGCCCTGCGCAACCCGGGTGCCGCCGACGGCCAGCAGGGCCGCCTGTTCATCGGCTTCGCCGCCGCGGAACTTCTCGGCCTGCTGTCGTTCGTCGTCGCGATGATCCTGATCTTCGTCGCCTGACGAAATCCTGACGACTGCTCCGGCCGGGCAACGCGTTCCGGCCGGGGTCCTATTTTTGTTGTGCCAGACCTCGGGACCAACCGATGCCTCAGATAGCCCAGCTCGCCGAAACCTATTCCAGCCAGATTTTCTGGTTGCTGGTGATTTTCGGGTTCGTCTTTTTCGTGATCGGCAAGGGCATGGTGCCCAAGGTCATGGGAACCGTCGATTTGCGCGACAAGCAGATCGGCGCGGACCTTGCCGCTGCCGAAGCGGCCCGCGACCAAGCCAATGCCGAGGAAGAGGCGTGGCGCAAGCGCGAAAATGAAAATCGCACCCAGGCCCAGGCCCTTGTTGCCCAGGCGAAGGCCGATGCGGCTGCGGCTTCCGAAAAGAAGCTTTCCGCCGCGCAGAACCGGATCGACAAGAAGCTGGCCGATGCCGAGGCGAAGATCGCCGAAGCACGGACAAGCGCCCTTGCCGAACTGGAAGGCGTGGCGAGCGAGGCCGCCCAGACCATTGTCGAGAAGCTGGCCGGGGTGAAGGTTCCCGCTGCGTCGGCTGACTCTGCCGTCAAGAAAGTTCTGAGCAATGGCTAATCCTGCCGCTGAAATGACCGGCGAACACGCCATGGATGGCACCACGGAAGGCATGGACCACGGCGAGCACCTGACCGCCGCGGTCGAGCATCCGGCCGAGGGCCATCATGCTGAACCGGAAGCGCTGGGCCTCAACCCGGCAGGCTGGGTCGGCCTGGCCATGCTTGTCTTCATTGCCCTGCTTCTGTG
>JAQVEQ010000102.1 GCA_028697875.1 Novosphingobium sp.
CTCCTGCCCAGCCGGGCCGAGGCCGCGATCAGCCGCACCCCGGCATAGAGCGCATCGTCGTAGCCGTAATATTGGTGGGCGAAGAACACGTGGCCGCTCATCTCCCCGGCCAGCGGCGCGCCGGTTTCCTTCATCCTGGACTTGATGAGGCTGTGGCCGGTCTTCCACATCAGGGGCTGGCCGCCGTGGCGGGCGACATGATCGAACAGCGCGCGGCTGGCCTTCACGTCGGCGATGACAGTCGCGCCGGGGACCATGGCCAGCAGGTCCTCGGCATAGATCATCAACAACTGGTCGCCCCAGATCACCCGCCCCTGCCCGTCGACCGCACCGATCCGGTCGCCATCGCCGTCGAAGGCGATGCCGAAGTCGAGTCCCTTGTCCGCGACCAGCCGCTTGAGGTCCGCCAGGTTGGCTTCCACGGTGGGGTCGGGGTGGTGATTGGGGAACGTCCCGTCCACTTCGGTGAACAGCAGGTGGTGTTCGCCGGGCAGGCGCGCGGCCAGCGCTTCCAGCGCGGGTCCGGCCGCGCCGTTGCCCGCGTCCCACCCGATCCGCAAACCGGCCAGGCGTTCCGCCGCGATTCCCTCCAGCCCGGCCAGCAGCCGCGCGATGTATTCGTCCATCACGGCGCGCGTTTCGACCGTGCCGGTCCCGTCCGCCCAGCCGCCCTGTTCCGCGATCCGCCCCAGCTCGACAATGTCCGGCCCGAAGAACGGGCGGCCCTGGAACACCATCTTGAAGCCGTTGTAATTGGCGGGGTTGTGGCTGCCGGTGATCTGGATCCCGCCGTCCACGTCTTCGGCCGAGGCTTCGGCGTAATAGAGCATCGGCGTCGGGCCGAGGCCGATCCGCACCACGTCGCAGCCGCTGGCGGTCAGCCCTTCGACCAGCGCGTGTTCGAGCAGGGGCGAGCTGACCCGCCCGTCGTAACCGACCGCGACTTTCCGCCCCCCGGCCTTGCGCAAGAGGGTGGCGAAGCTGCGGCCGATCGCGCGCGCGTCGTCCGGGCCCAGGGTTTCGCCGATAATCCCGCGGATGTCGTATTCGCGCAGGACGGTTGGATGGAACCGGTGCTTCATGGCCGCTCCCGCCGCGGTGGTATCAGCCGCGCCAGCAGGAGGTCGCGGGCGGCGTTGGCTTCGTGCACCAGCTCGTTCGTGCCGCCCCGGTCGGGATGGACGCGGGCGATCAGCCGCCGGTGCGCATCGATGATCTCTTCGCGGCTGGCGGCCCTGGCGACCCCCAGCAGAGCGCGGGCACGCCGTTCTTCCGCGCCGACGCCGGTCCCGATCCCGGCCATCTGCCATGGCCAGCGCCCCAGCAGAAGCTTGGAGGCGAGGCTCACGACGAGCAGGATCGCCAGGAGCTTCACCATGGCCGGGTCAGTCGGCGAAGCTGGGGTGGGCCGGTTGCCGCGCCGCCGGCATCGGCAGGTTGAGCGCGGCGACGAGGCCGCGCAGTTCCTGCCGCGCGACAAGGTGGCTGGTACCTAGTTCGCCCAGGTGCCCCTTGTCGAGCAGGGTCAGGCCGGACGGGAACAGCTCGCGGTAGATCACGCGTTCCGAAAGCCCCTGCGACACGCGGAAACCGACCCGCTTCGACAGTTCGCCCAGCGCCTGTTCGATACGGGCCATGTTGCGCGCTTCGACGTGGCCGGTACGGTTGCGCACCACCACCCAGTCCATTTCGCGCCGCTGGTCGCGGATCGTGGCCATGGCGCGCTTCTTGCGCGCTTCCCAGATCAGCTCGGCATAGAAGCTCAGCCGCTTGACCTTGAAGCTTTCCGCGTCGACCTGCCCGATGAGGTCGAAATCGACGAAGCTGTCGTTCATCGGCGTGACCAGCGTGTCCGCCGTCGTCGCCACGTGGCGGGCGAAGGGATCGTCACGGCCCGGCGTGTCGAACAGCACGAAGTCGCAGTCCTCGGCCAGTTCGCCGGCCATGCGGTCCAGCTCTTCCGTGCTTTCGCCGGTGAAGACGCCGAAGCGCGCGCCGGGCAATTCGATCTCGCGGCGCTTTTCCGTCTCCGCCCGGTTCTCGAAATAGCGGTAGAGCGTGCGCTGGCGCGGATCGAGATCGAGCGCGGCGACTTTCGCCCCCTGATAGGCAAGCGCGACCGCCACGTGGACCGCCGTGGTCGACTTGCCCGTGCCGCCCTTTTCGTTGGCGAAGACGATACGATGGGGAGCGTTGAAACTCACGGCGGCAGGATTCCCGTTGGCATTGCGATTGGCAAGGCGTCACGGCAAAGGTGACACTCTCACCAACGCCCATATCGGAGCCCCGCCCCCATGCAAACCGTCAACACCGTCGAATCGCTACGCGAAGCTGTGGAGAGTTTGCGCGAAAACGGAACGGTCGCGTTCGTTCCGACCATGGGCGCGCTGCACGAAGGGCACCTGACACTGGTGCGCGAGGCGCGCAAACGCGCCGCGCACGTGGTCGTTTCGATCTTCGTCAATCCCACCCAGTTCGGCCCGAACGAGGATCTCGATGCCTATCCCCGGCGGATGGCGGAAGATTCGCGCCTGCTGGAAGCCGAAGGCGTGGCGCTGCTGTGGGCGCCGGACGTGGCGGAAATGTATCCGGCGGGCTTCGCCACGACGATTTCGGTCACCGGGGTGAGCGACAATTTCTGCGGTGCGTCCCGCCCCGGCCATTTCGACGGCGTGGCGACCGTGGTGTGCAAGCTGTTCAACCAGGTGCGGCCCGACATGGCGCTGTTCGGGGAAAAGGACTGGCAGCAGCTCGCCGTGATCCGCCGCATGGCGCGCGATCTCGACCTGTCGCGCCCCCATGCCAGGGACATCGTCGGCGTGCCGACCGTGCGCGAGGCGGACGGCCTCGCCATGTCGAGCCGCAACCAGTACCTTTCGGCCGAACAGCGGCAGGCCGCCGCCGTCCTGCCCCGGGCCATGCGCACGGCCATCGCCGCCATCGCGGCGGGCGAACCGGCGGCGCAGGCGCTCGCCGCGCTCGAAGCCACCCTGCTCGGCGCCGGCTTCTCCTCGATCGACTATGCCGCGCTGGCCGACGCCCAGAGCCTGGAAGTGCTCGACGCGCCGGGACAGGCCCCGGCCCGCCTGCTGGTCGCGGCGCGCATCGGCTCCACCCGGCTGATCGACAACATGGCGGTGGGCTGATTCGCTTGCGGCGGCCGGTTGCCGCCGATACAGTCCCGCCAAAGGGTCGGTTGGTTCCGGGGCACGCGGCCGAATGAAGCCGCACTTCGGATCGTTCACACAGGAGTTCACTGATGAAGAAACTGATCGGCGGCGCTTTGGCCCTGGCCCTTACGGCCACGGCGATGCCGGCCATGGCGAAGGACGAATCCTCCGCGCGCAAGAAACAATCCCAGGGCACGCAGGAAATTCCGCGCTGCTACCGCAATCTCGGGACCGTCGCGATCGTCGATCCCGACAACCAGTGGTGGCGCGAATTCAACCTCGGCAGCCCGGAAGCGATCATCAAGATCTTCGTCCAGCGGTCCGGCTGCTTCTCGCTCGTGAATCGCGGCCGTTCGATGCAGAGCCGGAACATGGAGCGCGCGCTCGCCGATTCGGGCGAGCTGCAAGACGGCTCGAACCTGGGCAAGGGCCAGGTCAAGGCGGCGGACTATTTCCTCCAGCCCGACATCGTTTCGACCAACAGCAATTCCGGCGGTGGCGGTGTCGGCGGCTTCCTCGGCAATTTCGTCGGCGGGCCGATCGGTGCGATCGCTGGCGGGATCAGCGTCAAGAAGGGTGAAGCCAACGTCACTCTCTCGCTGGTCAACGCCCGTACCACCGTGGAAGAAGCCCTGACCGAAGGTTACGCCCGCAAGTCCGACGTCAGCTTCGGCGGGGGGGGCGGTGGCCTGTTCGGCGGCGGCGTGTTCGGCGGCGTCGCGGGCGGCGGCTACCAGAACACCAAGATTGGCCAGATCATCGTGCTCGCCTATCTCGATGCCTATACCAAGCTGGTCGACCAGCTCGGCGGCCTGCCCGAGGATGCGGCCGCGGCCGCACCCGAAGCGAAGTAATCCCGGCCCGGCCGGGCAACCGGCCGGCAAGACAATCGGGAAAACAAGGGGCGGGGCCGGTTCGGTCCCGCCCTTTTGCGTCCAGCGCGAACGGGCGGCCGCCGCGAGCCTCGCGTGAGAACCTGTCCCCGAGTCAGGTCGATGAAGGGAGTGGAGCGGGTAGCGGGAATCGAACCCGCATAACCAGCTTGGAAGGCTGGGGCTTTACCACTAAGCTATACCCGCTCGGGCCGCTGCCCGAATGGCACCGCAGGGCCCCTGCCGTCAACTGGCATCTTCGCGCCCGGCGGGTGCTCCGGCGCTTTCCGTTTCGTTTCCGGCGGCCTCGGCCGGTGCCACAAGGATTTCGACGCGGCGGTTGCGGGCCCGGCCTTCCTCGTCGGGCGTGCCGTCGGGTTTCGCATTGGGCGCGACCGGATTCTGTTCCCCCAGGGCAATCACGGCCATGCGCGCCTCGCCTATGCCCTTTCCGGCGAGATAGGCGGCCACCGCCTGCGCCCGGCGACGGGACGCACGCAGGTTCGCCTCGTCGCTGCCGGTCGAGTCCGAATGACCGTGCACAACGATCGGCCACCCGGCGCGCACCTGTTCGCTTTCCGCCAGGCGGTCGAGCCGTTCCTTCGCTGCGGCATCGAGTTCGTCGCCGCCTTCGGCGAAACCGATCGTCACTGCCAGGGGTTCCAGCGCCTTCTCGACAGGTTCGGTCTTCTCGATATCGGGCCGGATGATCGATCCGGTCGGCATCGGAGACGCCTGGGGGGCAGGCGGCTGGGAGGTTTCCGTTACGTCCGGCGTATCGGCTTCGCCGGATGGCTCCCGGGTAGCGTCGCATCCCGTCAGCATGGCGATCACCAGGCACGCCGCGATGGCCCCGGTGGCATTTCTCATGACTGTCCTCCCGATCTCGCTCATGCCGGCCGCGCCTTGCCGATGCCCTTGGCGGCCGCTTTTTCGATCCGTTTTTCTTCCCCCGCGAGCGGCGCATAGGAGATGACGGTATCGCCGGTTTGCGGTTCGGGCCGGGAGGCATGGGTGAAGAACCGCATCTGGCCGGTGGGCCGCACGATCAGCAGCATCTTCGCCCCTTCGGGCAGGCATTCGCGCACATTCTCGATCCCGAATTTCTCGGAAATTTTCGTCTTGCGGAAACGCCAGCCTTCCTGCTGGCACGCCTCCAGATCCTCCAGCCCGAATCCGGCCGTGAACAGCGAACGGCCGCGCAAGGCCTGCGGCAGGCTGCGATGATCGCCCTCGCTGCCCGCCTGCCCCAGCTGGTAGACCGCATCCGTCCCGATGCTGTGCGCGAATTCGCTGCAGACCAGGGCGTTGTAGGCCTCGTTGTCGGTCGCCGCGACCAGCACCTTGATCGGCGTGAGATCGAGATTGTGCTCGGTCGCTTCGTTGAGAATTTCGCCATGGTAGACCGGCAGGCCCTTTTGCCGGGCAATGGCGAGAGCGCGCCAGCTGGAATCGACGACTGTCACCGGCACGTCGAGTTCGTGCAATTGTTCGGCCAGGTCGACCGTCCACGGCGTGCTGCCCACGATCAACAGGCCCGGCCGGGTTTCCCCCTTCACGTTGAACAGTTTCGCGACGAGGTCGATAGTAAAGCCGTGGGCGACAATGGTCGCTGCGACTACCGCGAAACTCAGCCCGATCAGGATCGAACCGTCGGCGTAACCGAGTTCGGACAGCCGCAGGGCGAACAGGCCGGAAATGGCCACCAGCACGATCCCGCGCGGCGCGACCCACGCCAGCAGCAGGCGTTCGTTCCACGGCACCTGGCTGAACGCGAGGCTCGCCAGCACGGTCGCCGGACGCACCAGGAACAGCAGCGCGAGGATGAACAGGCCGAAGCGCCATTCGAACTGGCGCAGGCTGGCAAGGTCGAGCGTCGAGGACAGCAGGATGAAAATGCCGGAAACGAGCAGGACGGCGACATTCTGCTTGAACGGATGGATGCTGCGCAGGCTGGCCACATTCATGTTGGCCAGCGCAATGCCCATGACGGTCACGGCGACGAGGCCCGCCTCGTGCTCGATCCCATTGCAGAACACGAACGTCCCGATCACGGCGACCAGCAGCACGGGCACCTTGAGGTATTGCGGCACCAGCCCGCGCGGGAAGGACCAGGCAATCGCCTTGGCCGCGCCATAGCCGATGGCAGCGGAGAGCCCGGCGGCGATCAGCATCGGCGGCACCACTTCGAACACGGTCGTCCCCGCGGCAGAGAGGCGGAAATATTCGTAGGCGATCACCGCGCACAAGGCCCCGACCGGGTCGTTGACGATCGCTTCCCACTTGAGGATCGCGGCCGGGCGCGGCTGGATGCTCGCCTGGCGCAACAGGGGCAGCACGACTGTCGGCCCGGTCACCACCAGGATGCCCGCGAAAAGAATGGCGACAGGCCACACCAGCCCCGCGACATAGTAACAGGCCAGCGAACCGAACAGCCAGCCGAACGGAACGCCCAGGAAGACCAGCCGCCGGACTCCCTGGGCTGCCTTGCGAAGTTCCCGGAAATCGAGCGACAACCCGCCTTCGAACAGGATCAGCGCCACGCCGATGGAAATCATCGGTTCGAGCAGGCCACCGAACGCGGCGGCGGGATCGATAAGATGGAAAACCGGACCGGCGAGGAACCCGGCCGCCAGCATCAGCGCGATCGCCGGCCAGCCGGTTCGCCAGGCGAGCCACTGTGCGCCAATTCCCAGGATGCCGACGAGGGCGATAACGAGCGCTTGTTCTTCCATTCTTCTCCGGCAGTGATGGGCCCCGCGCCCGGCCGGATCAATCCCCCGCGAAAGCCATCAGCGTGGTGACGTCGATCCCTTCGTCCGCCAGCCGCCTGGTCCCGCCGAGATCGGGCAGATCGATCACGAACAGGGCATAGTCTACCCGCGCCCCTGCCTGGCGCAACAGGCGGGCGGCCGCCAGCGCCGTGCCGCCAGTGGCAAGGAGATCGTCCAGCAACAGAACCCGCGCGCCTTCGTTCACCAGGGCCGGGTCGATTTCGAGCCGGTCGGTGCCGTATTCCAGCGCATAGTCGATCCCGATGGTCGGCACCGGCAGCTTGCCGCGCTTGCGCACCGGGAGGAAACCGATACCCAGCCGCGCGGCCACCGCCGCACCGAAGATGAAGCCGCGTGCTTCCATCCCGGCAATCATGTCCGCCTCGGCCTCGCGCGCCTTGAGCGCCAGCATCTCGATCGCGGTGGCCAGCCCCTCGCCATGGGCGATCAGCGAGGTGATGTCGCGAAACATGATCCCGGGCCGGGGAAAGTCCGGCACGGTGCGGACCAGCGCCTGCAGTTCGTCGGGCGTCATCGGGTATTCCTCATCCTTGTTGCGGCCTGTGTTATGTTGCGGTGCCCGGCCCGGCAGGACACGAAGCGGGAAACCGCCCGGCCACGCGAGCCCCAAAAAGCAGACGCCCCTCGCATCGCGTGATGCAAGGGGCGCTGTAATCCGGCCATTGCGGGCCTCTTGGTCGGAAGAACGGCCTTTAGGCCTTCTTCTTGTCCTTCTTGCCGGCCCAGACCTGCTGCTTGGCAAGATAGGCCAGGACAGTGGCGAAAAGCAGGAAGCCCAGCACCGGCCAGCCCGTCTGGCGGCGCTTTTCGAGCTTGGGCTCGGCCGTCCAGACGAGGAACGCGGCAACGTCCTGAGCCATCTGGTCGACGGTCGCCTTGGTGCCGTCGCCATAGCTGACCTGATCGGTCGACGTCAGCGGCGGGGCCATCGCCAGGTTGAGGTTGGCGAAATAGGGGTTGTAGTGCAGCCCGGCCGGGGTCTTCGCCTCGGGGAACTGCTTCACCAGCGCAGCCGGCTGAGCCTGGAAGCCAGTCAGCAGCGAGTAGACGTAAGCCGGCCCTTCATGCCGCGCCTTGGTCATGAGCGACAGGTCGGGCGGCACGGCGTTGTTGTTGGCGGCACGTGCGGCGATGTCGTTCGGATAGGGCTTCGGGAAATAGTCGGTCGGCATACCCGCACGGGTCGTGGTTTCGCCGGTGTTCGGGTCGATGCCCGGCACCTGGAAGCCCGCCGCGATCGCCTTGACCTCGGCTTCGTTGTAGCCAAGCGCGGCAAGGTCGCGGAACGCCACATGGCTCAGCGAGTGGCAAGCCGAGCAGACTTCCTTGTAAACTTGGAAGCCGCGCTGGAGCTGCTGCTTGTCGAACGTGCCGAAGGGGCCGTCGCTCTGCAGGTGGAGTTCCTTGGGATGGCGGTGGTACACGCTCTCGGCCGTGGCGGCCGGGGGTTCGGCAATGTAGTTCGCCGCGCCGGTGGCGAAGGCCCACAAGACTGCGACCGTGAAGAACAGGCCGACGAGGATACCGATAAGGCGGGTCATATCAGATACTTTCTCTCAGGTCCGTTCGTTCAGCTGGCCGGGGCGAGCGCGGCCTTGTCGTCCGAGCCGAGGACGGCTTCGGTAATCGAATAGGGCAGCGGTTCCGGCTTTTCGATCGAGGAAACGATCGGCAGGATCACCAGGAAGTGCAGGAAGTAGTACGCCGTGGCGATCTGGCTGATCATCACGTAGGGTTCCGCCGCCGGGGCGCCACCGCAGTAGCCGAGCACCAGCACGTCCACCATCAGCACGTAGAAGAACTTGCGGAACAGCGGACGGAAGTGACCCGAACGCACCGGCGAGTTGTCCAGCCACGGCAGGAAGAACCACACCAGGATCGCGCTGAACATGGCGAGCACGCCCATCAGCTTCGCCGGGAAGAACAGGAAGTCCGCAGTGAAGGCGCGCAGGATCGCGTAGAACGGCCAGAAGTACCATTCGGGCACGATGTGTGCCGGTGTGCTCATCGGGTTGGCCGGAATGTAGTTGTCCGGGTGGCCCAGCGCGTTCGGCAGGAAGAACAGCATCGCGCAGTAGAGGATCAGGAACACGCCCAGTCCGAAACCGTCCTTCGCCGTGTAGTACGGGTGGAACGGCACGGTGTCGCTTTCGCTCTTCACTTCGACGCCGGTCGGGTTCGACGAACCGGGGATGTGCAGCGCCCAGATGTGCAGGATCACGACGGCCGCGATCACGAAGGGCAGCAGGAAGTGCAGCGAGAAGAAGCGGTTGAGCGAGGCGTTGTCCGGAGCATAGCCGCCCAGCAGCCAGATCTGCAGCGGTTCGCCGACGACCGGGATCGCGCCGAACAGGCCGGTGATGACCTTGGCGCCCCAGAAGCTCATCTGGCCCCAGGGAAGCACGTAGCCCATGAAGGCGGTGGCCATCATCAGCAGGAAGATCACCACGCCCAGCAGCCAGATCATCTCGCGCGGGGCCTTGTAGGAGCCGAAGAAGAAGCCGCGGAAGATGTGGAGATAGACCACCACGAAGAAGGCGCTGGCGCCGTTGGCGTGCGCATAGCGCAGCATCCAGCCCCAGTTGACGTCGCGCATGATGTGCTCGGTCGAATCGAAGGCGACCAGCGCGTTCGGCGCATAGTGCATCGCCAGGATCACGCCGGTGACGATCTGCAACACGAGGCAGAATCCGGCGAGAACGCCGAAGTTCCAGAAATAGTTGAGGTTGCGCGGAACCGGATAGCCGGCGCCGACCGCGTTATAGACGAAGCGCGGAAGCGGCAGCTTCTCGTCCACCCACTTCATCAGGGGGTGGGACGGCTTGTATTCGTTTGCCCAGGGAAAGCTCATGATCGTCCTCTTTCGCCTCAGCCGATCTTCACGACAGTGTCGGAGGTGAATTCATAGGGCGGCACTTCGAGGTTCTTCGGTGCCGGACCTTTGCGGATACGGGCCGCGGTGTCGTAAGCCGAACCGTGGCAGGGGCAGAAATAACCGCCGAACTCGCCGCGGTTCTCACCTTCGCCGGCGCCCAGCGGCACGCAGCCGAGGTGGGTACACACGCCCATGGTGATCAGCCAGTTTTCGTGGCCTTCCTTGGTCCGTTCGGCCAGGGTCTGCGGATCGCGCAGATCGGACAGCGGGACTGCGTTGGCTTCCCCGATTTCCTTGGCCGTCAGGTTGCGGACGAAGACCGGCTGCTTGCGGAACACGGCCTTGATCGCCTGGCCCGGCTGGATCGCGCTGATGTCGATTTCGGTCGAGCTTTCGGCGAGAACGTCCGCCGAAGGAGCAATCTGGCTGATCAGCGGAACGAGAGTGGCGACACCGCCGACCCCGGCCGCCGCGACTGCCGCAACATTGATGAAATCA
>JAQVEQ010000103.1 GCA_028697875.1 Novosphingobium sp.
CCTCAATGGAGGGCTGGAGAGAGTCGACGCTGGTGCGGATGACGGCGACAGCCCGTTGTTTTTCGCCAGCGAAGGGGAAATGGGTACAGGCAAGGAAGAGGCGGGGCGCCTTTCCGTCCCGCAGGAACTCTATTCCCTCAACGAACTCGACATTTTCTACGAGGACGAGGTCGAGGCGCTTTGGACCTATATGCGCCCGGCCGGCCGGCCCAGTTTCACGCCGCCCATGCTGCACGACTTCGTCGATTGGCAGAGGTTGATCGTCGAAGGGTTCGGCCCCGGCAAGCTGCCGTTGAAATATCTCATCCTCGGCAGCCGCTCGCCGGGCGTGTTCTGCTTCGGCGGCGACCTCGACCTGTTTCAGCGTCTTATTCGCGAGCGCAACCGCGACGGGCTCGTGTCCTATGGCTATCGTTGCGTCGAAATCCTCGAGCGCAATGCGCGTGCGCTTGACTTGCCGATGCTCACGATCGGCCTGGTCGAAGGCTCGGCGCTGGGCGGGGGATTCGAGGCACTGCTGTCCTTCGATGTGCTGATTGCGGAGCGCGGCGCGACTTTCGGCTTGCCCGAAACCATTTTCGGCTTGTTCCCCGGCATGGGGGCCCACGCCTACCTCACCCGCAAGCTGGGCGCTGCCATGGCTGAGCGGATGATCCTTTCGAACGACACCTATTCGGCGGAGCAGATGTACGAGATGGGCATTGTCCATGTCCTGGCCGAGCCGGGGCAGGGGCTTTCGACCTGCCGTGACTACATCCAGAAATCCCGGCGGCGTCATGCGGGCCTCGTCAAGGCTCGTCAGGCGATGCGGCTGGCCTCGCCGGTCCCGCTCGAAGAACTCAAGCGGATCGTCGACCTGTGGGCGGATGCGGCGCTGGGCCTGACCGATCAGGACCTGAAGGTCATGAGCCGGCTGACCAGGGCGCAATCACGGTTGGCCAGCGCCGCCTGAACCGCTCAGCGCGCGTCCACCATTACCAGTTCCGCATCGTCCAGCGCTTCGACCGAAATCGCGCTTTCGCCGGTGATTGCGACGCCGTCGCGGGACAGAGCTTCGCGGCCATTGACGCGAAGGCGGCCGGTCGCGGCGACGAGGTAGAGGTGCCGCGAGGGCTCGGCGGCGTAATCCAGCCGTTGTCCGGCCGGTAAAGTGGCCGCCAGTACCCGCGCATCGGCGTGGATCGGCAGGGCGTGATCGGCATCGGGATTGCCGCTGGCGACGATCTCCCACTGTCCCGCACGGTCGCCGCGCGGAAACTCGCGCTGGTCCCAGCCCGGTGCGATGCCGGTGCGGTCCGGCAGGATCCAGATCTGGAACAGGGTCGTGGTCTCGCCCTCGAGATTGTACTCGGAGTGGCGTACGCCCGTTCCTGCGCTCATGACCTGGACATCGCCGGCCCGGGTGCGCCCCTTGTTGCCGAGGGAATCCTCGTGAGTGATCGCTCCGTTGCGAACGAACGTAACGATTTCCATGTTACGGTGCGGATGCTGAGGGAAGCCGGTGCCCGGTGCGATTGCATCGTCGTTCCACACGCGGATCGCGCCCCAGCCCATCCGTTCGGGATCATGATAGCCGGCAAAGCTGAAGTGATGGCGCGCGTCGAGCCAGCCATGGTTGGCATGGCCAAGCGAGGCGAAAGGCCTGATATCGATCATTTTCGAAAGTCCACCTCGGCGGGGTGTGGCCGCCGGTATGGACAAGAGATAGGCCCTGCCGGTCCCGGTTCAAGGCCGCTCCGGATGCATCCCGGCATGCTGGGGCAGGAGCGCGATCAGGATGAGGATTGCGGCGACCAGCGCGGCCGAGGCCAAAGGGCGGCTGAAATCCAGTCCGCCCTGGTTCAGTGGCTTGTCGAGAAAATCCCCGACCGTCGCCCCGAGCGGGCGCGTCAGGATAAAGGCGGCCCAGAACAAAGCGACATGGTTGGCGAGGTTGGCGGCGTAAAGTATCGCCAGCAATGAAAGCGCAGCCCCGAACAGCAGTGCCCCGCCAAGATACCCCAATCCTCCGTCATCGGCGGCCCAGCCTCCCAGTGCCGTGCCGAGCGTTTGCGAGAAGGTGATCGTGGCCCAGTAGAATGTCTCCGCGCGCGCCGTTACGATCCGGTCGACCGAAATTGTGCCCATGGTGCGATGCCAGACGAACAGGCTGAGCAGGACTAGAACAAGAAGAAGGGCGGACCCGCCACTGTAGCCGATCCCGAGCGAACGGGTCGCGAAGTCTGCCAGAGTAGTCCCGGCCGTAGTCGAGGCGACAATCGTGGCCCAGTATAGCCATGGATTGAATGCCCGTGCCTGGATCTGGGCCCAGACCAGCAAGGCCAGCGGCACGACGAATACCGCCGTGCTCGCAAGATAGCCCATGTCGTATGTCATCGACAGCGTATCGCCGCCGGTTTCGCCCAGCGTGGTGGCGAGAATCTTGATGATCCAGAAGCCGAGAGTGACAGCGGGCACTTTGGCAAGCCCGGAGGAAGGCGTCGCATTCGAAGAGGGCATGTGAATTGCTCCTTTCGAACAGGGACGCCGCCGTGGGTGGTTTTCCTCAGTCTTCGCCGTGTCCCGCCGCCATGTAGTCGGCGCTCTGCATTTCCTGGAGGCGGCTGATCGTGCGGTCGAATTCGAAACGGCCATCACCTGCCTGGTAGAGGTTTTCCGGCTCGGCGTTGGCGGTGACCAGCAGCTTGACCTTGTTCTCGTAGAGCGCGTCGATCAACGTAACGAACCGGGCTGCTTCGTTGCGGTTTTCCGGCCCCATGACCGGGATGCCGACAAGGATCACCGTGTGGTAGTTCATGGCGATAGCAAGGTAGTCGGGCGCGCCGCGCGCTTCGCCGCATAGCCGCTTGAAGCTGAACACGGCCACGCCCTTGAAGCTCTTGGGCACGTGCAGCTTCCGTCCGCCGCCGACATCGAGTTCGGCCGAGGGGACGTGTTCGGCGTCTTCCGGCTTGTAGTCGGTGAGGCGGAAAAAGGCCTCGCGCACCTGGGCGGTGGCGGCATCGCCCAATGGCGTGTGCCAGGTGGCCATGCCTCCGAGGCGATCGAGCCGGTAATCGACCGGGCCATTGAGAGTGAGGACGTGCAGCTCGCGCTCGATCAGTGCGATGAAGGGCAGGAAATGCTCGCGGTTGAGCCCGTCCTTGTAGAGTTCGGCCGGGGCGCGGTTGGACGTGGTGACTACCGTCACGCCGCGGTCCATTATCAGTGCCGTGAACAGTCGGCTCATAATCATTGCGTCGGCGGAATTGTTGACCACCATTTCGTCGAATGCCAGCACCCGCAGGCCTTCCGCCAGCCTGGCCGCGACTTGCGGAATGGGATCGCCGCTTTCCGTCTTGCGCGCCTCGCGCAGCAGCGTGTGGACTTCCAGCATGAACGCGTGGAAATGGACCCGGCGCTTTTCCCCGATCGCCAGCGTGTCGTGGAACAGGTCCATCAGCATGGACTTGCCGCGCCCGACGCCGCCCCACATGTAGATGCCGCGCGGACGGGAGGGCTTCCTGCCCATCAGCTTGCCGAGGAGGCCAGGGGCTCCGTTGCTCGATTCGAGTTCGCGTTGCAGGGCGTGCAGCCGTTTGGCGGCAGCGGCCTGTTCGGGGTCGGGGCGCAGTTCGCCAGCGGCGACGAGCGCCTCGTAACGGGCGATGAGGCCGGTCATCTGGGGGCCGAAGGCTTGCGGATCGTGGCGGAATAGGACGCGATCAGAGTGCCGTCCTGTTCCACTAGGCCGCGCATGAAGGCGAGGCGGCCGGTTTCGCGCAGCACTTCGGTCACCGCATCGAGCGGCTTGCCGAGCTGTCCCGCGCCGATGAACTGGGTCGCCATGTCGAGTGTCACGGCCCGTTCGGCATCGCCTTCGAGGACGGTGGCGAAAGTCGCGAACAGGGCCATGTCGAGCAGCGACATGGTCACGCCGCCATGGACCGTGCCGCGGGCATTGGTGTGGTGGACCTGCGGGAACATGCGCAGCCGCGCGCTACGCTCCCCCTCGGGGCGGACCAGCATGTCGCCCATGACCTGGGGCTGGAAGCGCGTCTTGTCGGCAAGGTTCCAGCTCAGCCAACCCGGATTATCCGGGTCTGGCCTGTGGATGAACTCGCTGGTTTCGTCTGCCGCCAACTTAGATGTGCCGTTCGGCCTGCATCTTCTTGATTTCGGCGATGGCCTTGGCCGGGCTGAGGCCCTTGGGGCAGACGTTCGCGCAGTTCATGATCGTGTGGCAGCGATAGAGGCGGAAGGGGTCTTCCAGTTCGTCGAGGCGTTCGCCAGTCATTTCGTCGCGGCTGTCGGCCAGCCAGCGGTAAGCCTGGAGCAGGATCGCCGGGCCGAGGAACTTGTCCGAATTCCACCAGTAACTGGGGCAGCTGGTCGAGCAGCAGGCGCACAGGATGCATTCGTAAAGCCCGTCGAGCTTTTCGCGCTGTTCGGGCGACTGGAGGCGTTCCTTGCCGCTCGGCGTGGTCGAAACCGTTTGCAGCCAGGGGCGGATCGACGCGTACTGCGCGTAGAAATGAGTGAAGTCGGGAACCAGGTCCTTGATTACTTCCATATGCGGCAGCGGCGTGATGCGGATGTCGCCCGGCAGGTCTTCCATCGCGGTAGTGCAGGCCAGGCCGTTGCGGCCGTTCATGTTCATGGCGCAGGAGCCACAGATCCCTTCGCGGCAGGAGCGGCGGAACGTCAGCGTCGGGTCCTGCTCGTTCTTCATCTTGAGCAGGGCGTCGAGCACCATCGGCCCGCAATTGTCGAGATCGATCTCGAACGTGTCGTAGCGCGGGTTCTCGCCACTGTCCGGATCGTAGCGATAGACCTTGAACGTCTTGATCCGGCTGGCGCCTTCCGCCTTGTGGACTTTGCCTTTGCCGGAGATCTTGCTGTTCTTGGGAAGCGTAAAGGTTGCCATCGCTCGCTCATTCCTGCTGGCGGCCCATGCCGCGGGACTCGGGGTGCCTTCTAACGATTCAACGCCATGCCGCAAGGGTGGCGATGGCACAATATCGCAGGGACATGCGCGGACGATTGCGGGCAGGCCGCAAGGAAGCCATGATAAGCCCACGGGAAGAGAGGAGCATGCCGGTGGGTTTCAAGGCCTGGTATGAGGAAAATGTGCTGCCGCACATCATCCGGTGTGGTTGTGCGAACGACGGTATCGCGGCGTTGAGAGCCAAGGTCGTGCCACTGGCCGAGGGGCGCGTGTTCGAAATGGGCGCGGGTGGAGGACTCAACCAGCCGTTTTACGACCCGGCGAAAGTAACCGGTTTCTCGGGCCTTGATCCTTGCGGCAAGCTGCTGGACTTTGCCCGCGCGGCGGCGCGGGAACGGGGCTGGGAAGGGGATATCCGGCAGGGCGTGGGCGAAGCGATCCCGTTCGACGACGCAAGCTTCGATACTGTGGTCTGCACTTTCACCATGTGTTCGGTGCAGGACCAGCCTCAGGTACTGAAGGAAATGCGCCGGATACTCCGGCCGGGCGGCAAATTACTGTTTCTCGAACACGGGCGGGCGCCCGATCCCGGTCCGGCCAGGTGGCAGGACCGGATCGAACCGGCGTGGAAAGCCGTGTTCGGCAATTGCCACCTCAGCCGCGAAGTGGCTGGCGCGGTGCGTAAGCACGGTTTCGCGGTCGAGCGGGTGGACCACAAATACATGGAACGCACGCCCCGTTTTGCGGGGTTCATGGAATGGGGCGTGGGTGTGAAGGAAGGCTAGGCCGAATGGCCGCCCCTTTCCCGGATCGGGGAAGGGGCGGCATGATCGGGCTTATTCGCCGAAAGTGCGCTGCCACCAGCCGCGCCGCGGCGCCTCGGCAGAGGCTTCTTCTTCCGCAGCCGGAGCCTCTTCCGTGGCGGAAGCGGTTTCCACTTCGGCCGGGGCCGGTTCGGGCGCGGCTTCAGGTTCCGCAGCGGCCTCGACGGCTTCTTCCGCCGGGGCTTCGGCAGGCGCCTCTTCCGCAACCGGTTCGGCCTTCTTGCGGCGTGTGCGGCGCGGTTTGGCGGGAGCTTCTTCGGCCTCGGGAGCCGCTTCGGCAGGCGCCTCTGCTTCGGCCTCTACTTCCGCCTTCTTGCGGCGTGTGCGGCGCTTGGGCTTGGCTTCCGCCTCTGCTTCGGCTGCTTCGGCAGCCGGAGCTTCGCCCGCTTCCTCGACCGCAGGCGCCTCTTCGGCAACCGGCTCGGCCTTCTTGCGGCGTGTGCGGCGCGGCTTGGCGGGGGCTTCTTCGGCTTCCGGAGCCGTTTCGGCAGGTGCCTCTGCTTCTGCATCCTGAGAGACGTCATCCTGCGAAACTTCGGCGGGTTCTTCGAAATCCGCTTCGGCTTCGCTTACGCCCTCTTCGCCGTCCACCCGCTTCTTGCGGCGGCGCCCACCGCGGCGGCGGCGCTTCTTCGGCTTGTCTTCGCCTTCGGCGCCGATTTCCGTTTCGCCGGCATCTTCGTCCGTTTCGTCCAGGTCGCTGGTTTCACTCTCGGCGGGTTCTTCGCCTTCTTCCTCGGCGAAATCTTCCGCATCGCGGCTTTCGGCGTTCTGGTCAGGCTTCTTGCGGCGGCGCCCGCCACGGCGGCGGCGCTTCTTCCGCGGTTCGCGTTCCGCTTCGTCCTCTTCGTCGAACGCTTCTTCTTCGATCGGTTCGTCGTCGTCCTCTTCGATCAGCAGCGGTTCGAACTTCGGAGCGTTGACCGGGCGCGGGCCGGCACTGCCGACGCGCATCTTGGCGCCTTCGTTCTCCCCTTCGGGGATCACTTCGACCGTCACGCCATAGCGTTGTTCGATCTCGGCCAAGTCGGAGCGCTTCTGGTTGAGCAAGTAGATCGCCGCCTCGGTCGAGGCGAAGAGCGAGATCACCGTGCCCTTGCCCTTGGCCGCTTCGTCTTCGATCAGGCGCAATGCCGAGAGCCCCGCGCTGGAAGCGGTGCGGACGAGGCCGGTACCGTCGCAGTGCGGGCAGGAGCGGGTGGTCGCCTCCAACACGCCGGTGCGCAGGCGCTGGCGGCTCATTTCCATCAGGCCGAAGCTCGAGATGCGTCCGACCTGAATCCGCGCGCGATCGTGCTTGAGCGCATCCTTCATCGCCCGTTCGACTTTGCGGCTGTTGGAGTTGTACTCCATGTCGATAAAGTCGATCACCACCAGGCCTGCCATGTCGCGCAGGCGCAGCTGGCGGGCGATTTCCTTCGCCGCTTCGAGGTTGGTGCTGAGCGCGGTCGCCTCGATCCCGTGTTCCTTGGTCGACCGGCCCGAGTTGATGTCGATCGACACCAGCGCTTCGGTCGGGTTGATGACGAGATAGCCGCCCGACTTGAGCTGGACGACAGGGTCGTACATCGCGGTCAGCTGGTCTTCCGCGCCGTAGCGCTGGAACAGCGGCACCGGATCGGCATATTGCTTAACCCGGCGCGCATGGCTGGGCATCAGCAGTTTCATGAACTGCCGCGCGGCCTTGTAGCCTTCCTCGCCCTCGACCACGACTTCTTCGATCTCGCGGTTGTAGATGTCGCGGATCGCGCGCTTCACGAGGTCGCTGTCCGAATGGATCATCGCCGGGGCGGTGGAGGACAGGGTATTTTCGCGGATTTCGTCCCACAGGCGGGCGAGATAGTCGAAATCGCGTTTGATCTCCGTCTTGGTCCGCTGGAGCCCGGCGGTGCGGATGATGCAGCCCATGGTCTTGGGCAACTTGAGTTCGGCGACGATCTGCTTGAGCCGCTTGCGGTCCGACGCGCTGGAGATCTTGCGCGAGATGCCGCCGCCGTGGCTGCTGTTCGGCATCAGCACGGTGTAACGGCCGGCAAGGCTGAGATAGGTGGTCAGCGCTGCGCCCTTGTTGCCGCGCTCTTCCTTGACGACCTGGACGAGCAGAACCTGCCGCCGCTGGATGACGTCCTGGATCTTGTAACGGCGGCGCAGCGCCATGCGCTTGGCCCGCAGTTCCTCGGCTTCCTTGGAGCGCGCGCGGCCCTGGCGGCGGCCGCGCCCACGGCGGTTCCGGCCGCTTGTCTCGCGGGTTTCCCCGTCTTCGTCGCCTTCGCTATCTTCGCTTTCGGATTCTTCGGAATCGCTGTTATCTTCGGCGGCGTTATCGCCGTTTTCCTCGTCGTCTTCCTCGACGTGGCCGCCTTCGATAGTGGCGACTTCGTCCTTTTCGGAAGTGTCGATTTCCTCGACCCCATCTTCGCCGGCGAGGTCGTCGACCAGTTCGTTGCCGTCGTCGTCGAGGTCGTCACCGTCGTCGCCGTCTTCTTCCGCTTCCTCGGCGGCGCGCAGGCGCGCTTCTTCTTCGGCGGCCTCGGCCTCTTCGGCTAAGAGCGCTTCGCGATCCTGGCGCGGGATCTGATAGTAATCGGGATGGATTTCGCTGAAGGCGAGGAAACCGTGGCGATTGCCGCCGAAATCGACGAACGCCGCCTGCAGCGACGGTTCGACGCGGGTGACTTTCGCTAGGTAGATATTGCCCTTGATCTGCTTTTTGTCGGCAGATTCAAAGTCGAACTCTTCAATACGGTTGCCTTTGAGCACCGCCACCCGGGTTTCTTCCGGGTGGCGCGCATCGATAAGCATGCGCGTTGTCATTATGAATTCTCCAGGCGCGCGGCCGGTCTGCGGCCGTTTGACGGGCTGCGTTGCAGGCTGCGCGCGCATTTGTCAGTGGTCCGCGAGCTGTCCGGCATTGGCGGGACAAGCTGTTGGAAACGGGGGATGTGCCGGACTGCAACTGCAGCCCGGGAAAGCGAAACGTGTCTGCCCCAATGAGATTGCGCTGGCCCAGGTCAGGTGCGTGGGTGCGTTGCGCGGCCCGGTCCGCCGCGGATGCAGCGCCGGGGACGGGCTGCAGCGGTCGGTATTGGAGCGGGCTTATCATTCGGGCATCAACCTGTGTGGAACCGGTCCGTTGCAGGGCCGGTCGCTTGACGGGGGCGGGTTGCTGCCATGGTTCCGGGAAAGGCCGCAACGGTGCCAACAAGGCCCAAGCGGTTCCGGAAGGGCTGGCCTGCCCCGTGCCCGCCTTGCTAGCACTGGTGTGGCAGTCGAGCAACCATATTGCGGGATAAGGCGAAATTGCTCTTGTCCAATGGGCCCGGCGGCTCTTAACCCTGTTGCGATGTCGTCGCGCGTGCAGCTCTGGTCGGACGCTCTTGCCCTGGTGGTGCTTGTTACCGGACTCTATGCTCTGGGGGCGGCTCTGCCGCTGCAGCGCATGGGGTACGGATATGCCGTGCGGTTCGAACTGCCGGCGGCGGGCAGGAAGATCGGCTTGCCGAAGATCGAAGGGCCACAGGATGCGAGCCGGCCGCTGGTGGTCATCGATGCCGGGCATGGCGGGCACGACCCGGGCGCGAGCGGCATGGGCTACGAGGAAAAGGCGTTGACGCTGGGCCTTGCCCGGACCTTGCGCGACCGCGTGCTGGCGGGCGGGGGCATCCGCGTGGCCATGACGCGTGAAGACGATCATTTCCTGGCGCTGGCGGAACGGCGCGACATCGCGCGGGCGCTGGGGGCGGGACTGTTCATTTCGATTCATGCGGATTCGGCCGGCGACGAAAGCGGCATTACCGGAGCGACCATCTATACCTTGTCGGCCAAGGCGTCGGACGAGACTGCCGCCCGGATGGCCGCGCGGGAGAATCGGGCCGACCGGATCAATGGGGTGGAGCTTGAGGGACAAAGCGATACCGTCAGTGCGATCCTGGCCGACTTGTCCCAGCGCCGCGTGCGGGAAGAGTCGACGGAACTGGCCGGGCTGATCATCCGCGAGGGGAAGGGGCTCATGGCCTTCCATCCCACGCCGCGCCGTTCGGCCGCCTTTGTTGTACTCAAGTCGCCCGACGTGCCTTCCGTCCTGTTCGAGGCCGGTTACATCACCAATCCCGAAGACGCCCAACGCCTGGCTTCGCCGGAAGGGCGGCAGCGTTTTGCCGAAGTCGTCGACAAGGCGATCCGGGTCTACTTCGCGCGTCAGGCCGGCGCCTGAGCGGTGACGCACGCATGGTGGAATGCGTGCGTCGCTTCGCACTGGCATAGCGCGAAGGGGCCGTGCTAAGGGCTCCGCACGATGGCCGAAGAGACCAATTCCGATACCGCCCGATACCGTATCCGTCGCGACGCGGGGG
>JAQVEQ010000104.1 GCA_028697875.1 Novosphingobium sp.
TCTTCCGATCTCAGGCCGACGCGGTCTGGCGCCTGGCGGCCATCGAGGGCTTCGACCTGACCGGCCCGATCGACGTGGCGGCGGATTTTACCGGCAAGCTGGCCGATCCGAATGTGCGCGGTTCGCTCGCCAGCGATGCCTTGCGCTTCCGCAGTTCGATCACCGGCACCGATATCCGCAAGATCCGGGCGCGCGGCAATTTCACCGGATCGCGCCTGCGCCTCACCAGCTTTGCCGGGGAGGCCCGCAACGGCGGCAAGGTCAGCGGCAGTGGAACGATCGACCTTGCCGGGCTGGACGAGCGCGGCCCGCAGATGGACCTGCGCCTGGCCACGGCCGATGCCCTGGTGCTCGACCGCAAGGACATGGCGGCCAAGGTCACGGGGCCGATGCGCATCCTGTCCAATGGCAATGGCGGCACGATCGCCGGGCGGCTCCGGATCGAGGAGGCGAACTGGCGGCTGGGTTCGGCCACCGGCGCCGCCGAATTGCCCGATATCGCCACGCGCGAGATCAATCTCCCGGCCGATGTCGCCCCGCACACGCGCCGCGCCGCGCCATGGCGCTACCTGATCGACGCCAAGGGCGGCAGCCGGATATTCGTGCGCGGCATGGGGCTGGACAGCGAATGGGGCGCCGATATTTCGCTGCGCGGCACCACCAGCGACCCGCGCATCGGCGGCAAGGCCGACATGGTGCGCGGCACCTACGACTTCGCCGGTACGCGTTTCGACCTGACACGGGGGCGCATTGCTTTCGATCCCGCCGTTCCGCCCGATCCGCGGCTCGATATCCTGGCCGAGACCGAGCTGGACAGCCTTGATGTGCGCGTGACCGTGAAGGGCAGCGCCAGCCAGCCAGAAATCTCCTTCAATTCGACCCCGGCCCTGCCCGAGGAGGAATTGCTTGCCCGGCTGCTGTTCGGCGGGTCGGTCAGCGATCTCAGCGCCACCGATGCGTTGCAGCTCGGTGCCGCGCTGGCCTCCCTCCGGGGCGGGGGTGGGCTCGATCCGATCAACCGGCTGCGCACGGCCATCGGGCTCGACCGGCTGCGGATCGTGTCGGCCGATCCGGCGCTGGGGCGGGGGACGGCCATTGCCGCAGGCAAGAACATCGGCCGGCGCGTCTATGCCGAGATCGTGACCGACGGGCGCGGTTACAGCGCGACCCAGCTCGAATTCAGAGTGATGCGCTGGCTGTCGCTGCTCGGCACCGTGTCGACACTGGGCAGGGAAACCGTGCTGGTGAAGGCAAGCAAGGATTACTGAGCGTAGAGCGCGGCTTCCGCTGCGCGCCGGGCGATCAGGCCGCGCAACACCCGCCCGCCCGCCTGGTTCCAGCGTGCGAACTCCGCTGCGGCGCCCGCGCGGTCCCCGGCGCAATGCTTGCGGGTCAAGGTCGCGCGGCGGATCGCCCCGGTATTGTAATGGAACGACACCAGGGCATCGAACTGGCCCTGGCTGGTCGGTGCATCGCCGATTGTCCGGTCGACTTCCAGCGCGTGGCGGGCGATGTCTTCCAGCAGGCGGCCGTCGCACCGGGCCCGGCTCCACACCGTGCCGGGGCCGATGCCGGGTCCGGTCGCACCCCAGCCGATCGTCCACGGCGCGCCGCCCGTGCCGGGATCGGGATAGGCTTCCACCATGCCGTCCGCCCGCAGCCGGGCACAGCCTTCGAAACGCTTGATGAGGGCAATACCCGCGGTGCCGGTCCGGCGCGGGCGGGGCAGGGAGGCATCCGGCGCGGCCGTGCAATCGGCGGACGCGCCGTCAACCCGGGAAAGTTCGTCGATCGCGGCATCCAGCCCGTCGACTTCGCTCTGGTTGAAGCCGCGCCCCAGCAAGCGGCGTACGGCGTCGAAAAGGGGTTTGCGTTGCATCGTGTCCGGCCTCGTCGATTCGCGGAATGAGGCGGAACAGATAATGAACGAAGCAGGCTGTAGGAAAATGGTTTCTTGTGCAGACGGGCGGAACGACGCGATCCGCACCCGCTGCCGGAAACGTTAAGCGGAATTTAAACATGTCGGCTTAGGATTGCTTCATGGGTGCTCTCGCGTCATCGAACAAAGGGCCAACGTCCTGCCGCCGGTGGAACGGCCGCGCCGCGCTTGCCATCCCGGCCAAATTGTCACTGCCCGATGGCGACGTTCGCTGCGTGCTGGAGGACCTCTCTCTCGGCGGCGCTCGGCTCACTGTCGAACAAGTGCCGAAATGCGGCAGCCTGGCCTTCCTCAAGTTCGAGGACTACATGATTTTCGCCTCCGTCCTCTGGGTTCAGGGCAAGCAGTGCGGCTTGCTGTTCGAGGAACGCCTGGCCAAATCCGATCTTCTCCACATGCTGGCCGATGCCCGGCGCGTGGCCGAATACGAAGACAGCCGGACCCGGAATCAGGCGCAGGCGTGGGTGACAGGCGGACACTGACCGCCGCGCGGCCTCGGCCTGTTTCAGGCCGAGCCAGAGACGGCTATCACCGCGTTCCAGTCAACCAGCTTGGTAGCTTGGTCGCCGAACCGCAGCTTGCGTGAAGCGCGCCCTGTCCAACGCAAAAGGGGTCCAACGCAAAAGGGGGCCAACGCAAAAGGGGCCCACAGCAAAAGGGGCGCCCGGTTTCCCGGACGCCCCCCTTCGTGATCGCATGATCGGTTGGATCAGGCCTGAAAATCAGGCGCTGAAGTACATGTCGAATTCGACCGGGCTCGGCGTGGTTTCGAAGCGCAGGACTTCCGGCCACTTGAGTTCGAGGTAGGCTTCGATCTGGTCCTTGGTGAACACGCCGCCTTCCAGCAGGAAGTCGTAGTCGGCGGCCAGCGATTCCAGAGCCTCGCGGAGCGAACCGCACACGGTCGGCACTTCGGCCAGTTCGGCCGGCGGCAGGTCGTAGAGGTTCTTGTCCATGGCTTCGCCCGGGTGGATCTTGTTCTTGATCCCGTCGAGGCCGGCCATCAGCAGCGAGGCGTAGCACAGGTAGGGGTTCGCCATCGCGTCGGGGAAGCGGAATTCGACGCGCTTCGCCTTGTCGCCCGAACCGTACGGAATACGGCAGGAGGCCGAACGGTTGCGGGCCGAGTAGGCCAGCAGGACCGGTGCTTCGTAGCCCGGCACCAGGCGCTTGTAGCTGTTGGTGGTCGGGTTGGTGAAGGCGTTGAGGGCCTTGGCGTGCTTGATGACGCCGCCGATGAAGTAGAGGCAGGTGTCCGACAGGCCGGCATAGCCGTTACCCGCGAACAGCGGCTTGCCGCCATCCCAGATCGAGATGTGGGTGTGCATGCCCGAGCCGTTGTCGGTCATGATCGGCTTCGGCATGAACGTGGCCGTCTTGCCATAGGCCTGGGCGACCATCATCACGACGTACTTGTAGATCTGCATGCGATCGGCAGTCTGGGTCAGCGTGCCGAAGGTCAGACCCAGTTCGTGCTGCGCGGCGGCCACTTCGTGGTGGTGCTTGTCGCAGGGCAGGCCCATTTCGAGCATGGTCGAAACCATTTCGCTGCGGATGTCGACCGCGCTGTCGACCGGTGCGACGGGGAAGTAGCCGCCCTTGGCGCGCGGACGGTGGGCGAGGTTGCCTTCGTCGAATTCCTTGTCCGAATTGGTCGGCAGTTCGATGTCGTCGAGCTTGAAGCCGTTGCCGTTGTAGCCGTCATAGAAACGGACGTCGTCGAACATGAAGAATTCGGCTTCCGGGCCGACATACACGGTGTCGCCGAAACCGCCGGCCTTGACGAAGGCTTCGGCGCGCTTGGCGGTCGAACGCGGGTCGCGGGCGTAGAGTTCGCCGGTCGACGGTTCGACGATGTCGCAGAAGATGATCATCATCGGGGTGGCGCTGAACGGATCGACATAGACCGCGTCGAGGTCCGGCTTGAGGATCATGTCGGATTCGTTGATCGCCTTCCAGCCTTCGATCGACGAACCGTCGAACATCAGACCTTCTTCCAGTTCATCCTCGCCGATGACGGAAGAGACCATCGTCAGGTGCTGCCACTTACCCTTGGGATCGGTAAAGCGGAGATCGATCCATTCGATTTCCTCGTCCTTGACCTGTTTGAGGATGTCCTTTGCACTGGCCATTTTTGGTATTTCCCTTCTGTGCCGATTGAACAGCGGGCCGCCCTTCGGCAGGGGTGGCCCGGAAACTTGGTGTCAGATCGCCGCGTCGTCGCGTTCGCCGGTGCGGATGCGGACCGCCACTTCGACGGGGCTGACGAAGATCTTGCCGTCGCCGATCCGCCCGGTCTGTGCCGCCGACGCGATCGCTTCGACGACCCGTTCGGCCGTATCGTCGCTGACGACGACTTCGAGCTTCACCTTGGGCAGGAAGTCGACGACGTATTCGGCGCCGCGATAGAGTTCGGTGTGGCCCTTCTGACGGCCGAAGCCCTTCGCTTCGGTCACGGTAATCCCGGATACGCCCGCTTCGTGCAGCGCCTCCTTCACCTCGTCGAGCTTGAACGGCTTGATGATCGCCTCGATCTTTTTCACGTCTTAAAAAACCTCACACATCTATCCGGCTGCGCATGAAGCGAGGCCGGGATGTTACAATTCCTCGGCTGGCTTCAATCAAGAATCGTGCCAAGGCGCTCCCCCATGGAGTAGGACATTGCAGGCGCCCGGAAAAGGGCGGAATCGTGCATTTGCAGCATGAAAATACCGGCGCACGCAGGCAGTGCCGCGGCGCAGGGTTAACGTGTGTGCAAATATTGGTCAGAGGGCTGCCCAATTCTTGGGCACAGGTGGCGTTTCGCGGCCCCTGCGGGACGATCCGCTAGAGCCGCAGCCCGGCCGTTTCGGGCAGGCCCGCCATCAGGTTGAGCGACTGCACTGCCGCCCCGCTGGCGCCCTTGCCGAGATTGTCGAGCACCGCGACGAGCCGGACCTGGCTGGCGTCCTTCGATGCGAAGACGTGCAGTTCCAGCCGGTCGCTGGGTTCGCGCGACTTGCGCAGCAGCAGTTCGCCGTCCGGTTCCGCCCCCATGTGGACCACCGGACTGGAGGCATAGAAGTTGGTCAGCCACTCGCGCATCGCCTCCGGCGAGCCAGTGCCTTTCATGGCCGACAGCGGCAGCGGCACTTCCACCACCATGCCGCGATGGGCCGGGATCACGGCGGGTGTGAACAGCGGCGGGACCGACAGGCCGCAACGCGCCTGCATTTCCGGCACGTGCTTGTGCCCGAGGTTCAGCGCATAGCCGCGCCAGGCAATGTCGCTATCCTGTTCGAACCGCGTGATCATGGCCTTGCCGCCGCCCGAATAGCCGGACACGGCGTTGCAGGTATAAGGCCAGTCGGCCGGCAGCAGCCCGGCCTTCACCAGCGGTGCGATCAGCGCGATGAAGCCGGTGGAATAGCAGCCCGGATTGCTGACCCGGTGGGCGTGGGCGACCGTGTCGTGGCCGACCACTTCGGGAAAGCCATAGGTCCAGCCGTCCGCCACCCGGTGCGCGGTGGACGCGTCGATGATCCGCACTTTGGCGCCTTCGGCCAGGGCCACGGCTTCGCGCGCGGCGTCGTCGGGCAGGCACAGCACCGCGAAATCGGCGGCATGGAAGGCATCGCGCCGCGCGCCGGCATCCTTGCGCCGCTCGTCATCGAGGATCAGCAGCTCGATCCCGTCCCGTCCGGCCAGCCGTTCGGCGATTTCCAGCCCGGTCGTTCCCGCCGCGCCGTCGATGAATACCGTGATGCTCATGCCTCACCCAATGCTTCCAGCGGAAGATAGCCGACAAGGCCGTCTTCGCCCACTTGTCCCCATGCCCAGTTACCGGCCACGTCGAGCACGTTGAAGACGGTGCCGGCGGCAAGCCGTGTCATTTCTTCGGCGTCCGCCTTGCCCGTGCTGCGCAGGATGGCCTCGGGCGAAATCACGCAATGCGGCTGGGGCACGGCATAATGCGGCACGAAACACCGCCCGGCGAGGCGGATGTGCGCCAGGTCCCCGCGCACGGGCCAATGCGCGGCGTCGAGCTGTTCGCTCGGGCCGGACAGGGCAAGCTGGCCGGAGGGGATGGTCTGTGCAGTCAATTCGTCGTGCCCTTCGAAACGGAAGAGCGGGCGCTTAGCCCCACCGGGTCCTAGTATCAAGCTATCCGTCAAGCTGACCATACCGCTCCTGCAGCATGTGCCACGTGGCGCGCAGGCCCAGCGCCTCTCCTCCCTTGGGGCGGCCCGGTTTGGCCGTCTGGCGCCATGCATATGTGTCGAAATGGACCCAGTCGATGCCGTCGCCGACAAACCTGTCGAGAAACAGCGCCGCCACCGTGGCCCCGGCGAAGCCGTTGGAATGGGTGTTGTTGGTATCGGCGATGTCCGACTTCAGCCATTCGGCATAGCCGTCGTGCAGCGGCAGGCGCCAGACTTCGTCGCCGCTGGCCCGGCCCGCCGCGACCAGGGCGCCGGCGGTTTCGTCGCGCCGGGTGAACAGGGCGGGCAGGTCCGGCCCCAGCGCCACGCGCGCCGCGCCGGTCAGAGTGGCGAAATCGACGATCAGGTCGGGCGTTTCCTCGCTTGCCCGGGCCAGTGCATCGGCCAGCACCAGCCGCCCTTCGGCATCGGTATTGCCGATCTCGACCGACAGCCCCTTGCGCGACTTGAGCACGTCGCCGGGGCGGAAGGCGTTGCCCGCGACCGCGTTCTCCACCGCCGGGACCAGCAGGTGCAGGTGCACGTTCAGCCCCGCGCCCATGACCAGCCCGGCCAGCGCGAGGGCATGGGCCGCGCCGCCCATGTCCTTCTTCATCAGCAGCATGGCCGAAGCGGGCTTGATGTCGAGCCCGCCGGAATCGAAGCACACGCCCTTGCCGACGATGGCGACGCGCGGGGCCTTGGGATCGCCCCAGGTCAGCTCGATCAGGCGCGGCGCATGGTGGCGGCTGGCGGCCCGGCCGACCGCGTGGACCATCGGATAGTCGCGGTGCAGGGTGTCGCCGCGCACCACGTTCAGTTCGGCACGGTAGGCCTTGGCCAGCGCTTCGGCCTCGGCTTCGAGGTCCGACGGGCCCATGTCCTCGGCCGGCGTGTTGACCAGGTCCCGGACCTTGGCAATCGCGGCGGCTTCGGCCCGCGCGGGGTCGATGGCCTTGGCGTCCTTGGTCAGCAATATACGCGGCCCGGTCGCGTCCTTGTCCTCGCGGTAGCGGGTGAAGCGGTATTGCGCGGTCTGCCAGCCGAGCAGCGCCTTGCCCGGTTCACCCTGCGCCAGCGCGTAAGTCCCGGCGGGGAGGGCTTCGGCCAGTCTGGCGAGGCACCAGCTCGAAAGCGCGGCCGGATCGCCGACGCCGCCCACCGCGAACCAGGCGTCGCCGTCCGGCACGATGGCCGTCTCGCCCTTGGCGCCAGTGAACTTCTGTGCCTCCAGCGCGGCGCGCTGCGTGGCGGACAGCGGCTTGAGCCAATCGGCAAGGCTGTCCTTGGTGACGAGGTGGATGGGGATGGATTTCTGCCCGCGATCGGGCTGGATCAGCGCGTGTTTGTCCGTCATATTCCCCATTCATGCCCCAGGGAGTCGATATGCGCGAGAAGAATCCGCATGGCCGCTTGCCGGGAATGGCGCTCCTGCTGGCGGCGGTGCTGGCGGGATGCTCGCCCGACGGGGGCAATGCCGTCCCGCAAGACGATGCCGCGCCGGCCGGGCAGGCTCCGGCGGCAGTGGTGCCCGCCGGTGCCGAAGCCTCCGCGCCCGCCCCGCCGGACGTCGCGGCGCGGACCGTCGATGTCCAGAACGACGACTATACCTTCCACTACGCCTATCCCGCCGAAGCCGGGCGGATTCCCGCGCTGAAGGCGCAACTCGATGCGGAGCTGGAGGAAGCCCGCGTCAAGCTGGCCAAGGAAACGGCCGAATTCCGGGCCGAGGCGGAAAAGGACGGCTTCCCCTATCGCCCTTACGACCAGTCGACCGATTGGGCGGTGGTGACGGACCTGCCCGGCTGGCTCAGCCTTTCCGCGCAAGTCTATGCCTATACCGGCGGGGCGCACGGCAATCACTGGTTCAGCGCGCTGCTGTGGGACAAGCGGGCCGGGAAGCAGCGCGACGTGCTGTCGCTGTTCACGTCCAAGGCCACGCTGGAAAAGGCCATCCAGCCCGCCATGTGCGACGCGCTGGACCGCGAGCGGGCGAAGAGACGGGGCGAGAAGATCGTGCGCGACCAGAAGGACTGGATGAGCGCCTGCATAACGCTGGACGATGCGACCGTGATCCTCGGGTCCGCCGGGCACGAGGCGTTCGACCGGATCGGCTTTCTCATCCCGCCCTATGCCGCCGGGCCTTATGCCGAAGGCAGTTACGAAGTGACGCTGCCGGTGACTTCGGCCATCCTGCGGGCAGTGAAGCCCCAATTCCGGGAAAGCTTCGCCCAGGGGCGCTGAATGCTCGCAATTTCGGCGCGCGCCCGCTACAGGGGCGGGCATGACCGAATACCAGACCATTACTTCCGACGACACGGTGCTGCGCGACGGCACGATCAAGCTGCACGGGCCCGAAGCTTTCGAAGGGATGCGCAAGGCGGGCCGGCTGGCGGCCGAAATTCTCGACGCCATGGTTCCGCTGGTGAAACCGGGCGTGAGCACGGGCGAACTGGACGATGTGGTGCGGCAGATGACGCTGGATGGCGGGGCGGTTCCGGCGACGCTCGGCTATCGCGGGTACGCACATAGCTGCTGCATCTCGATCAACCACGTGGTGTGCCACGGCATTCCTTCGGAAAAGACGCTGAAGGAAGGCGATATCGTCAATATCGACGTGACGCCGCTGCTGGATGGCTGGCACGGCGATTCCAGCCGCATGTACCTGATCGGCAATGTCCCGCTGAAGGCGCGGCGGCTGGTCGAAGTGACTTACGAATGCCTGATGCTGGGGATCGAACAGGCCCGGCCCGGCGCCCGGCTGGGCGATATCGGCGCGGCGATTCAGGCCCATGCGGAACAGTACCGCTACGGCGTGGTGCGCGAATTCTGCGGCCACGGCCTCGGCCGCCTGTTCCACGATGCGCTGGAAGTGATCCACGCCGCCCGCGCGGGGACGGGGCCGGAACTGAAGCCCGGCATGTTCTTCACCATCGAACCGATGATCAATCTCGGCAAGCCGGGGGTGAAGCTGCTGGGCGACGGGTGGACGGCGGTAACCCGCGACAAGTCGCTTTCGGCCCAGTTCGAACATTCCATCGGCATTACCGGGGACGGGTGCGAGATCTTCACTCTGAGCCCCAAGGGGCTGGACAGGCCGCCTTACGCCTGAGGCGCGGGATGCCCGGCCCGGCTTGACACATTTGACACCCTGTCAAGCTGGGGATTGGACGGAAAATCGAGCGATTTCATGGTGTTGTGGGAAAGCGTGGCGGTTGACACCTTTCCCGCAGGAAAAACGCACGAAAATTTCCAACACGCGCGGCCGTGCTTTCGAGCTGGTGCCTGCGGGCGTGTCATGCTGCCTGTCGACGGTATGAAAGAGCCACGCGCTCCATGGCAGGTTTTTCCCGTGTAGGAAAATGGCGGTTGGAGGCGGGGCACTCGCATGTCCCGCTCGGCCTGAGCTTGTCGCAGGCCATGCGCCAAGGCTGGGCAGGGAGGAGAAGAGGGAGCCAGAAATGGGGTGGATTACGGACGTTATGCAAGCCCACCCCCAACCCCTCCCGCAAGCGGGAGGGGAGCGAGACTTGCCGAACCGTAGGTGAGGCTAGTCGCAGCGGGGTGGGTCCTGCCCCGCGTCCGCAATGTTGTCGTGAGCCGCCGTCCGGTTTCTGCAAAGCCGACAGGTGATGAAGAGGAAAGCGGATGAGCCGGCATTCCCCTCTCCCGCGAGCGGGAGAGGGCGGGGCCCGCCGCGAAGCGGTGGGAGGGTGAGGGCCTTTCGCTTGAGGCCCCCTCATCCAACTTCGCTTGGCCAGCAAGCCGGCAAAGCTGCGTATCCTTCTCCCGCATGCGGGAAAAGGAAAGTCCGCGCGGCCGCCGGGTGGCCGGGGAGGCTGGCGTTGCCTTGGCAAGTCGGCTCGGGCATCAGCGGAAAATCGGGCGAAGAGTTGGGTGAACATGGCACAAACAGTATCCGGGTCCTGTCAATGCGGCGCGGTCGGGTTCGAA
>JAQVEQ010000105.1 GCA_028697875.1 Novosphingobium sp.
GACCTTCATCGTCCGCCGCGCGTCATTTCCGCATGGAGGAAATGATGGAACTGTCCGGCGATCGTTTCGATCCCGGCACGCGGATCGGCGTCGGCATGGTACACGGCGAGGAAATAACTGCCCTGATGAAGCTGGGTCAGGGCGATGCCGGTCCGTAACCGCGCTTCGGCATCGTGCCGCAAGTGCGCCAGCCGCGGCTCCCCCTCGGCCAGCAGGTCGACCAGCACGTCCTGATAGCCCGCCGTCTTGCGATAGATCTCGAGATCGAGCAGCGCGGCCTGGGCCAGGATGACGCAGACATCCTCGTTATCGCGAAAGAACTGCACGAAACGCGCGCACCATTGCGTAAGCTGGTCGAGCGTCTTGCCCGGCAAGCCCGCGAGGTCGGCGAACAGCGGCTGCCAGACGGGTGCGAACTGGTCCGCGATCGCTTCGGCCAGCGCCTGCTTGGAACTGAAATGGGCATAGAAGGACGCGCGGCTGACACCTGCCTCCGCCAGCACATCGGCCACCACGCAGGCGGCATAGCCCTTGCGCGCGAAGACCCGGATCCCGCCTGCCACCAGCCGCTCGCGCGTGGCTTCGCGCTGGGCCGCTTGCAAGGCATTCCCCCTTCCTTCCGCAACGTCCTTGCGCGGCACCTGCTTGGCGATTGCATTGCCCATACAAAGTGTATAGTCACTGCCGGACTCGGACGGCAAGAGCCAATCCACAGGAACGGCTGCCGGACCGCATAATAACGAGTGGAGCCTGAACGATGACCTCGAACCGTTACCCTCACCTGCTGTCGCCGGGCCGCATCGGCACCATGGAACTGCGCAACCGCATCGCCGTCACCGCCATGGGCGTGAGCCTGGCGGAAGACGATGGTACCGTCGGGGAACGGATCATCGCCTATCACGAGGAACAGGCGAAGGGTGGCGTCGGCCTCATCATTTCGGGCGTGGCGGGCGTCGCGTGGCCGGTCGGCTGCGTCCAGTGGCAGCAGACGGCCATTTCGGAAGACCGCTTCGTCCCCGGCCTCACGAAACTGACCGAACGCGTCCACGCCCATGGCGCGAAGATCGCCGCACAGCTCCATCACGGCGGCCTGGTCGCGGCCTATTCGGCGGCGCGCTGGGGCCTGCCGCTCTGGGCGCCGGCGATCCCGCCCGCACCCAAGGGCAATTTCACCGACTATTTCCTGATGGAAGAGCTGGCCGGGCTCGAAGGCATGAAGATGCCCGACATCAAGGTTCTCGAAAAAGCCGATATCGAGCTGGTCGTCGACCAATTCCGCAACGGCGCGCGGCGCGCGAAAGAGGCCGGGTTCGACGGTGTCGAGATCCACGGCGGCCACGGCTACCTGATCTCCTCGTTCATTTCGCCCTACACCAACAGCCGCACCGACGAATACGGCGGCTCGCGCGAAAACCGCATGCGCCTGGCGGTGGAGATCATCACCGCAGTGCGTGAGGAGGTCGGCTCCGACTTCCCCGTGTGGATGAAGCTCGACAGCCGCGAAGTCGGCAAACCGGGCGGAATCACGGTGCAAGACGCGCAAGCGCATGCGCAGATGATCGAGGCGGCCGGTGCCGACGCGATCACCATGACGACCTACCACAACACGGACGTCGGCAAGCTCCATTCGGAATCCCACACGCCGCATATCGACGGGTCGAATATCCCGGCCACTGCCCAGGTAAAATCGGCCGTATCGATTCCCGTCATCGGATCGGGCCGGATCGAGCCCGAAGTGGCCGACGCGACAATTGGCAAGGGCGGGCTGGACTTTGTCGCCATGGGCCGCAAGCTGCTGGCCGACCCGCACCTGCCGAACAAGCTCAAGGCCGGCACACCGGACAAGGTGCGCCCCTGCATCTACTGCTACACCTGCATCAGCGCGATCTACATGGGCGACAGCGCGCGCTGCGCGGTCAATCCCGAAATCGGCCACGAATTCGAGATCGCCCCCTGCACTGCGGCCAAGAAGCACGTGGCGGTGATCGGCGGCGGCCCCGGCGGCATGGAATCCGCCCGCAGGCTGGCCGCGCTGGGCCACAAGGTTACTCTGATCGAAAAGGGCGACCGCCTGGGCGGCACCCTGCGTTTCGCCTCGCTGCCTTACGAACCCAATGAACGGCTGCTCAACTGGCTGCGGGCCGAAGTGGCAGAAGCCGACATCGACGTGCGCCTGTCGACCGAGGCAACGCCGGACCTGCTGCGCCAGCTCGGCGTCGACAACGTGATCGTCGCCACCGGCGCCATTCGCGGGATGCCGGAGATCCCCGGCAACGATCTCGACAACGTCTATTCGGGCGACGACATGCGCGCGATGATGCTGGGCGAAAGCACCGCCGAAGTGAAGCGCAAGACCGGCCTGTTCACGCGCATGGCAACCAAGATCGGCGCAGCCACCGGCGCGACGTCCAACATCGCGCTGGTGCGCAAGGCAACGCACAGCTGGATGCCGCTGGGCCAGAACGTGGTCATCATCGGCGGCGAACTGGTCGGTATCGAACTGGCCGAATTCCTCCAGGAACGCGGCCGGACAGTGACCGTGGTCGACGAAGCGCCCCGCTTCGGCAAGGGGCTGACCTTGGTGCGCCGCATGCGCATCCTGTCAGAACTGGCCGAACACGGCGTATCGCTGCAGGCCGGGGCGTCGGACATCGCGATCGAAAAGGATGCGGTGCGCTTCACCGACGCATCGGGTGCGGCCCAGTCCGTCCCCGCCGACCACGTGATCGTCGCCAAGGGCGCAGAAGGGAACCTGACGCTGGCCGAACGGCTGCGGGTGGAAGGCTTCGCCGTCGAAACCGTGGGTGATGCCAACGGCGTAGGCTATATCGAAGGCGCAATGCGCGGCGCGGCCAATGCGGTCGCCACAGTCGCCGCATAGCAGTGGCCCTAGCCGCCCCTTCCCGCGCGATAGCGGCTGGGCGTCATGCCCACCGCTTCGCGAAAGGCGCTGGTGAAGCTGGAAACGTGGCTGAAGCCGCAACGGTAGGCCACTTCCTTGATCGGCAGTGCCGTATCGCCCAGCAACTGGCGCGCATGGCGCAGGCGCAACATGGCAAGATACTGGCTGAAACCCAGCCCGGTTGCCTGCTTCAACGACGCGGCCAGCTGCCGGGGCGACAGCCCGCATAGCGTGGCCAGATCTGACACCACCGGCTTTCCGCCCACGTGGCGCAGGCAATAGTCTTCCACTAGCCGCAACTGCTCATCGGACAGCGCCTGCGCCGTGTCGCTTGCCGCCAGCCGCGCGAGATCGACCGCGAGACTGGCCGCAAGGGCCGAAATCAGGGCCTCGCTCGCCATTCCGGGATTGCGTGTTTCCTCTACGATCCGTTCCAGCGCGCGCACGATGTCCCGGTCGCGGATGTCGGTGCAATGGGCCAGCCGCTCCACATCGAAAGGCCCCGCCCCTGCAAACAGGCTGGCCTCCAACGCCTCGTCGAAGCGGCACATCAGCATCCGCGCTCCCGCCTCGCGCCCCACGGCGTGCAGCCCGACACCGGCGGGCAGGTAACTGACCGCGCCGAACCGGCGGTAATCGCTACGTGTGCCACCAACGACGTAACAGGCGCGAATATCCACCGGCTTGCGCGAGATATTGAAGGCGACGACGTGCTGGCTGCCGGGCGGGATATCCATCTCGCGGCGGAACCGGGACTCCTCGACCCGGACGCTCAGCCCGGGCAGGTCGTAATCCACGATCCTTCTCCTCTCACTTCAAAATGGCCTGCATTTCTCCCTAACTCGGCAATGCGATCCTAAAGCATTGTCCATGCAAAGTGGCAGAAATTCAATTATTCTAGTCCTGCAAGGAACGAAAAGACAATCACGATCGATGGGTGAGATGAGCGTTACAACCACACCAATACGAGTCGGCATCGTCGGCGCCAATCCCGACCGGGGATGGGGTTCGGGCGTCCACCGCCGGGTCGTCCAGATGCTGCCCGGCTTCGAACTGACGGCCGTCTGCACCACGCGCGCCGAGAGCGCACAGAGCGCGGCGCGGGAATTCGGCGCAGCCCATGCCTTTACCGACGCTGCGGATCTTGCCGCCCATCCCGACGTCGACCTGGTGGCGATCTGCGTGCTCGCCCCGCACCATTACGGCATCGCCAAGGCAGCGCTGGAGGCGGGCAAGCACGTCTATTGCGAATGGCCGCTGGCGCTGACCGTGGAACAGGCCGACGAGCTCGCGGCATTGGCGGCGGAGCGCGGGGTCAAGGCGATGATCGGCCTGCACCTGAACGGTGCCCCCGCACTGCGCCACGCCGCGCGGCTGGTGGCCGGCGGCTTCGTGGGCGAAATGCAGGACGTCAACCTGCACATCCGCGTCCCCGGCTCGATCACGCAAACGATGGCGACGCGCGCCAGCGGCACTCACCTGCTCTCGATCTACGGCGGACACTTGCTGGGCGCGGTGACCAGCCACTTTTCGGAACTGGCCGACTGGACGGCGCGGGCGGCGATCCACCTGCCGCCAGTGGACGAGACGGGTCAGCCCTGCACACGCGACGCGCCCGACCACGTGCTTGTCCAAGGCGGGCTCGCCAACGGTGCTCTGTTCACTCTCGACCTGTGCAGCATGTCGTTCGCGGGAATGGGCTCGTGCTGGCGGATCGGCGGCAGCGAAGGCATGATCGAACTGCGCTCCGCCGAATGGGACATGCCGGCAATGGAAGCGCTCGAAGTCCACGGCGCCAGGATGTTCGAGCCGATGCAACCGCTGCCCATCCCGGCGGAACTGGACTGCGCGGCGATCCCGTCCAAACCCGGCCGCTATTCCGCCTATCCCGGCACGGAGGCATCGCGGGCAGCACTCGCCGCGATCGGCAATCTGTACGGGGAACTGGGCAAGGCCATTCGCGAGGATGCGCCAGTGTTCCCGGACTTTTCTCACGCCGCGGCGATCCAGCGTCTCGTCTCCTCGATCGACAAGACCCTGATCGCGGCAAGCCGCTAGAAAACACCAAGAGAGGACCGCAGCCATGGACGCGCAAACCGATACCGCAGACGTGAAGGACCGCGAGGCCGGCGAGGTGGAAGTCACCTCCGGCAATGCCGTCAGCTACATGAACAACCGCAAGCTGATCCGCACCGAAAGCAGCGTGCTGGTCAGTTCCTCCCCCTGGCTCAACGACGCGCGCCTGCGCGACTGGATGGCCAACGAAAGCCTGCGCCGCAACGGCCACGACTATCCCCTGCTTTACGGCATGGCGACCATGGTCAAGGCGCTCGACGAAGTACGCGACTACGAACGGATCGATGCGCTGATCCAGGCGGAGCGCAAGACGAACCCCACGCTCGACGCCTGGTTCGAGGAACGTTTCGTCTCGACTTTCACACTGGAAGATCTGGGGCGGAAGCCCGCCGGATCGGTCGGGCGCCTGCTGTACGATCACATGATCGCGCTGGGCCTCTCGCCCGAACTGATGCACCAGCGGATGGAAAACCCGGACTGGGCGCCGGAAAGCGACTTCGAATATTTCACCTTGCGTACCGGCCAGACCCACGATCTCGACCATCTGCTGGGCGAAGTCGGCTTCGACGTCATTTCGGAGATCTTCCCTACCGGCTTGCGTACCGGGAACATGTTCGCCCACATCAGCCCCGAACTGGCGGGCGAACTGCTGCGTACCAACACGATGGTGATCTTCCCGTGGTTCATGCGCTGCATGATGAACTACCCGGAAGCCTGGCCGATGATGTGGCACAACCTCAGCCATGGTTACGAGGTCGGCCAGCAGTCCGACTTGCTGTTCACGGCCAAGCTGGAGGACGTCTGGCACCTCTCCCCCGCCGAAGCGCGCGACGCGCTGGGCGTGCGCGGGTGGAAGGGACCCAACGACAGCCGCGCCGCATCCCGCATTTTCGGCGAAGGGTTCGAGATCATCTGATTTCGGGGACGCCGGAAAAGCCGTCGCGCAAACGCTGCAAATCTGACAAGACGCCTTTCAAACGATGCAGCGAAGAGGAGGCCGCTCGATGGGGCGTTACCGGGTGAAGGACGGCGTGGTCGAACTGGGCAGGGTCAAGATTCCCGTCCCGGTAACGGTCAGTCCCGAAGCACAGGAATACCTGCGCGCCGACCCCCTCCCCGGCGTGCCGGAAGACGCGACCCCTCTGCCCATGTGGACCATGCGCAAGGCGACGGCCCCGATGTTCGAGCAGATGAACCGGCAAGCGCTGGAACTCTATCCGGTCGAGGTCGAGGAAACCGAGATCGGCGGCGTGCGCTGCCACCGCGTGACCAGGCCGGATGCCCCGGCGGCAGCTCGCGCCAAGGTCATGATAAATCTGCACGGCGGGGGCTTCGTGCTCGGTTCCGGCTCGCTGGTCGAAGCGGTCCCGATCGCATACGAGACGGGCTGCCAGGTGATCGCGGTCGATTACCGCCTTGCGCCGGAACACCCCTACCCCGCCGCGGTCGACGATGTGATTGCCGTCTACCGCGAACTGCTGGAAACGCACGCCGCGAGCGAGATCGCCATCTACGGCACTTCGGCCGGCGGTTTCCTGACCGCCATGGCCGTCATGCGCCTCAAGCGGGAAAGCCTGCCCCTACCCGCATGCTGCGGCATTTTCACCGCCGGGGGCGAGATCGCCGAACTGGGCGATACCTTCAATTACCTGACCCTGTTCGGCTTCTATGGCCATTTGCCGGCCAAGATGGACAACCCGAACTGCGAACGGCGCGTGTTCCTGGGCGACGCCGACCGCGACGATCCGGTGGTCGCCCCGATCAAGGGCGACCTGTCGGACTTCCCGCCCACGTTGCTGGTTTCGGGCACTCGCGATGCCGTGCTCAGCTCAAGCGCGATGTTCCACCGCGCCTTGCGCCGGGCCGGGCGCGAGGCGGAACTCTATGTCTTCGAAGCCATGCCCCACGCCCATTGGTACAACCTGCAACTGCCCGAAACGCGCGAGGCGATCGACATCATGGCGCGCTTTTTCGAACGGCACCTGCTGGATTGAAGCCGCCGCTTCCGTCTAGCCCAATGCCAGCGGTTCGATTGGCCCGATCTTTTCGCGAAAGACGCTCACCAGCCGCCGGACGGCAGGCGAGCGGTTGTCCCGCAACCACGCCAGATCGAGGTCAAAAGCCACATTGATGCCACGCGGAGGGCGTAGCACAAGTCCGATGGAACTCGTCTCGGACACCGAGCGGTTGACGAATCCGATCCCCAGGCCGCTGCGGATGAGCGACAGCTGCATCTGCTCGTTCACGGCCTCCTGAACGATCCGCGGGATAAAGCCGACCGCGCGGCAAGCCGCGAGTTGCGCCGCCTGCCACTGGGCATAGCGCGAAATGCGCACCCCGACGAAAGGCTCTTTCGTCAGGTCTTCGGGCTCGAGTTCCGCCTTGTCCGCAAGCGGATGGCCTTCGGGCATGGCGACAAGGAACTGGTCGACGTCCAGCGGCAGGTGTTCCAGCACATTCATGTCGGCCGGGCGTTCACCAAGGATACCGAGATCGAGCTTGCCGCTCTGCAAGCCCTCGATCTGCTCGTTCGAATACATCCGTTCGAACGCGAGCTCGATTTCGGGATAACGTTCGCGAAAAGCGACGATGCACCGCGTAACCCGCGGATGGCGCGCACCCAGTTCGTTCACGCCGATGACAAGCTGCCCGATTTCGCCCGACACGGCCTTGCGCGTTCTCTCCACGGCGGAATCCGCGCGTTCGAGCACCGATTTCGCTTCGATATAGAAGACTTGCCCCAGGGGCGTCACTCTGACGCCGCCGGCCACGCGCTCGAACAGGGGGCCGCCGAGGTCCTCGCCCAGAATGCGCATATGGCGGGACAGCGCCGACTGCGCCACGTGCAGCGCCTCCGACGCGCGGTGGAAATTGCCGTGATCCGCCACGGCGACGAAATACTTGAGCTGCCTCAAATCCATTCTGTATTTGATATTGAAGAGAAGATCGATGCGCAATAGGACGCCGAAAATCCCATATAAATCTATATTATACATGTAGTTATCATATAATCTCGTCGCGAGATCGAATGCGCGCGCATTGATATTGGAAACTCGGGCACAAACGCGCGAAGGTTGTGCACACCATCACCAGACAGACACACAAAGGCTGCAAGAGCCAGTGGAGAGGCCCCATGACCAAAGAGATGATCTTCAGCGCGCTCGACATGTTTTCCCCCAGCTTCCTGGCGCAGGGAATCTGGAAGCATCCGGGCGACCGTTCCACCGATTTCAACACGATGGAATACTGGCTGGACTATGCGCGGCTGCTTGAGCGCGGGTTGTTCGACATGATCTTCATGGCCGATACGCTGGGCGTCTACGACATCTACGGCGGTTCGCGCGACGCGGCGATCCGCGGCGGGGTGCAGATCCCGATGAACGACCCCTTCATGCTGGTCACGGCAATGGCATCGGTGACGAAGAACCTCGGCTTCGGCATCACCGGAAACCTCAGCTTCGAGCCGCCCTATCTGTTCGCCCGGAGGATGTCGACGCTCGACCACCTGACCGGCGGCCGGGTCGGCTGGAACATCGTGACCGGGATTCTCGACAGCGGCGCCAAGGCCATGGGCCACGACAAGATGATCCCGCACGACAAGCGCTACGACGTGGCCGACGACTACCTCACGCTGATGTACAAGCTGTGGGAAGGCTCGTGGGAAGACGGCGCCGTGGTCCGCGACCTCGAAAAGGGCATCTATGCCGATCCGGCGCGCGTCCATGCGATCGACCACCAGGGCGAATACTTCCGTTCCAGCGGCATCCACATGTGCTCCCCCTCGCCCCAGAGGACGCCGGTGCTGTTCCAGGCCGGGGCGTCCGACCGCGGACGGCAGTTCGCCGCCAGCAATGCCGAAGGCGTCTTCGTCAACGGCACCTCGAAGGAATCGATGGCTCGCACCGTGGCCGATATCCGCAAGCGGGCCGCCGCGCTCGGCCGCGATCCGCAGGATGTGAAAGTGCTGGCCGGGGCGACAGTGATCGTCGGACGCACGGAAAAGGAAGCGCAGGACAAGCGTCAGGACTACCTGCGCTATGCCAGCACCGAAGCGACGCTGGCCCATGCGTCCGGCGGCATGGGGGTCGACCTGGCGAAGTATCCGCTGGACGAACCGATCCGTTACGAGGAAACCGACGCCAACCGCACCTTGATGGAGGCGCTGACGAAGCGTGGCGACCGCACATACACCGTCCGCCAGGTGGCGGAGGAAATGTCGCTTTCCGGCCGCAATCTCCTGCTTGTCGGCGATGCACAGCAAGTCGCGGACGAACTGGCGGCATGGAAGGAGGCGACCGGTGTCGACGGCTTCAACCTGGCGCGTCTGACAATGCCCGAAACGCTCAAGGACATCGTCGAGCTGCTCGTGCCCGCCCTGCAGGAGCGCGGCCTCTACAAGCGTGACTATGGCCAGGGCACCCTGCGCGAGAAGCTGGGCGGCGCAGCCCGCCTGCCGGCAAGCCATCCGGCCGCCGGCTACCGCAAGGGGGCCTGATGGCAACGCAGGGGTACGACTTCATCGTCGTCGGGGCCGGTCCGGCAGGCTGCGCGCTTGCCGGACGGCTTTCGGCCAAGTCCGGCGCGCGCGTGCTGCTGCTCGAAGCGGGCGGCCCGATGAAAAACCCATTGTGGCGGATTCCGGCCGCCGTCGTCATGACCATGGCCGATCCCCGCAGCAACTGGAGCTACAAGACGGAACCCGTCGCGGCGCTCGACGGGCGGCGCCTGCCGTGGCTGGCAGGCAAGACGCTGGGCGGCGGCAGCGCGATCAACGGGATGATGTTCCTGCGCGGCGGACGCTACGATTTCGACCGCTGGCGCGACGAGGCCGGCTGTCCCGGCTGGGGCTTCGACGATGTCCTGCCCTATTTCCTCCGCTTCGAGAACAGCGAGCGGGGCGGCGGCCCGTGGCACGGGGGCGACGGTCCCATCGGGACTGCGCGCGGCCGCCCCTTGCTGCCCCT